>DAIMFE010000054.1:13608-22108 GCA_036724805.1 Bacteroides sp. | reverse complement strand
AGATTCTTATTATTAACTTCTCTCTATTTAGAAAGAATACAAATTAGGCTAATTTAAACTATTTATTAGCTGGAAGTAAAAATAAAAGGTTTATTTTTGCCCCACAAAATAGTACTAATAGATAACTTTTTAAAATTAAAACAACATGGCTTACGTAATTACTGACGATTGTATTGCTTGTGGTTCATGCATTGATGAATGCCCCGTTGAAGCAATCTCTGAAGGCGATATCTATACTATCAATCCTGATGTATGCACAGACTGTGGCACTTGTGCCGATGTTTGTCCTTCTGAGGCAATTAACCCAGGAGAATAATACAATCCACACATTAAGAACTTAATAAGGCTGCTCCACAAGGCAGCCTTTATTTACCTACTCCGCTTTCCAGATTCTTTATAATAAACTCTTTCAATTCATCTTCGGGTACAATAATATTCATACTTCCCCAAAATTCAGGATCATAAGAATAATTAGTTTCCGATAATACACTGCGAGGCGACAAACGTTCTTGGCGTGGAACAGGTTGTACATTTTCGGTATCTACTTTACAATTTACCATTTCGAACCACACATTTAAAGTAGAGCTGACCCACTTCCTCCGCCTCTTCACCCGGAATTCAAGATCGCCCCGTACATGATTTAAATAATAAACTCCATTTGATGATGATGGCCGATAAGATATAGCATAAGCCGCTTTGCGAAGTGTTAGCCGAAAATTCTTACTCCTTTTTTCAATATACAATGGAGTTGCCTTCTCAACATATTCAGGGTTAACTTCAATCCGTGCTTCCAGCAATGCATGATTCTCTGTATCAATGTATAATTGTCCGCTAAACAACGGATTCTTAACATGTGGTTTTTGCTCAAAAGCGATTACATAAACCAAACGATCATCTACTACACTGATGTCGGTAAAAGTATAGATAAAATCATTAGTGGCAGATACCTGAAGATAATCGGGAACGTTCTTTACAACATCGAGCATTAGTGTGGAATAAATTCCGGCTTTTACCTTCGTAATTATAGTATCTCTCTCCTGATGATCCATAACACGACGCATCTTGATAAGTTTTATCTGATCGTTGGAGTTTTCGTTTTCAAATCCTGTTTTGTAAATCTGTAGAACAGACTCGGTTAAATCAACATTCTTCTTTTTATGCTCTATCCCTTCACGATAAAAAACGGTTAAATCAACCGGATCAGCAGAATAATTTGAACACCTTTCATCCATCATCTTTTGGATTGTCTGGATGGGATCAATTACACGAATTACCACTTCCTGTAAAGGAATCACCTTGGGTTCAACAGATAAGTCTGTCGCTTTTTTGGTAACATCTTTCATCGTGAACTCTCTGTTTTCATACCCAACATGCGAAATCCGGAATGCATTTCCTTTCAATGAATCGGGAACGGCTAAACGAAAAATGCCATCTTGGTTGGTTACAGTACCTATGTCGGCATTATTTATGGTAACAGTGGCCGAAGAAATGATCTCTTTACTATACAAATCGAACACTCTACCGGTTATTATCACATAAGGAGGTACTTCTTTTTCTGCCGGTGATTTTGCCGACTTTGAAACCGGAATGGGTGGTGAAATACTTAAAGCGATATGATTACCAATTATCTTTATCGCAATGTTTTTATTTTCGGCTATAACAACAATAGCATCCCGCAATAAATATTCTCCCGGAGTAATGGTTATTTCTTTATCATTATTTATTACCGAACTATCATAAACAAACTGATAACCGATTTCATCCGAAATCTGCCTTAAATAGTGGTATTTTGTACCTTTGGCCAATGTTATTTGAATTTTCCGATCGAGTATCCCTCCTTCGTTCGCATGCATAGTTAGGGCCATAAGCAGTAACATGCAGCTCATTAATTGACGTATTTGTTTACCAACCGTTTTATTCATTTCCCCCCTATTCAGAATTGCTGGTGATATAAATGGTTTCTTTTTCTTTATAATAGTTTAAATCAAGTCCGGCACAAATTATCTCAGCAAACTCCAACGGAGATTCATCGGAAAGAACGACATTCAGCTTTCTATCAACCAGTTCGTGAGCACAGAGTATTTGCATAGAGCCTTTATTCCTTTCATTAGCAATCCGCAAAATACTTCCTAATTTAAGATCTTTGAAATATATTTTATCAAAATAAGATTGGAAATCATCCGGATTAACAGTTGCAATTGTTTGGATTTTTTCTTTCTGCAACAAAGCTGTTTGGCCTGCTTTTACATGTAAACTTTCGCCTGTAAGTTTTGATGTTACACGCACTTCACCACTACGAACCGAAAGCGAGAAAGATGCCGCCTTCTTGCCATTTATACTGAAAGAAGTTCCGAGAACTTCAATTAAAACGGTCTCTGTTTCGATAACAAACGGACATTCTTCGCTTCTGGCTATTTCAAAAAAAGCGTCACCATCCAGATGAACTTCTCTTTTCTCACCGGTAAAATGCAGAGGATATTCTATGGACGTTCCCTGGCTAAGGAAAACAGTCGAGCCATCTTCGAGCGTGGTTACCAATGTTGGTTCTCCTTGTCTGTTTTGAAGCACAAATGTTTCAACATCAATGGCTTCATTGTTTCTCATCAGCAATAACGATACAGCTCCAATTAATAATACAGCAACGCTTGCAGCCCACATTATCACCTTTTTGTGTGCAATGCGTGGTTGTTTCGGATTAATGTCTAATCCCAGCAACCCATCTTCCTTTAAGCGTTGGTTTAAACCTTCCCAAGCTTTAGCTGTATCGTTATTTAATATTTCTTTTAAATTCATTCTTTTTTCTTTTAAAGAAGCAAAGAGCAATTCTTATTTCTTACTCCTTAATTCTCACTTCTTACTCCTTATTTATTAAACATATTTCTCTATTTCTATTCGCAATGCCTGATAAGTTTTCGTCATTTCGGCCTCTATGGTTTTTACAGAAAGAGATAGCTCATTGGCAATTTCTTTGTATTTTTTCCCACTGAATCTATGCAGCTTGAATATTTGCAGCCTCCTTTGGGGTAATTGTTTCAATGTTTTGCTTATTATCTCTTCGAGTTCCCGGATTAGGAATTGCTGTTCCGGATTATAGTCGTTAACATTGGTTTGGGCAGATAATACTTTCTGTTTATATCGTTCGCGAACTTCCTGATGTTCGCAATATTGAAGTGACTGATTGCGAACGGCTCCGTAAAGGTAGGATTTTATTGAATGTGATAGTTGGATGTTTTCTTTGTTTTTCCATATTTTATAGAATACATCCTGAACAATTTCTTCCGCTACCTCTTTTCGCCCGATTATGCCAAACGAATACATCATTAATCCCGAATAATAAAGTTTGAAAACGTGCTCGAACGCTTTTATGTCTCCCAACTTTATTTTCTTTCCTACAGATACATCATTTAGCATAATCAGACAAAAATATCATACACTCTCAAAGATAATAAATTTCTTCAATGTTAAGGTACAGATCAAGCCTATGAATTATTTGTTTTGTTTTTTTAGCTTGCTTACGGCAGATTCCAGCGATTCTGTAGGAGCAATGATATTGTATCCTTCCCAAAAATTTTCATCATAAAAGTTGCCCACCTTATCCGAAAGAATATGCTTAAAGTTAAATGCTGCTTTACCCGGTATGGCACTAACCTGTTTCAGTTGTTTATTGGTTATAACCATCTCACTAACCACCGCGTAATTTGTCGAAAAGAGTTTACGTTTCCAATCGCACTTAAACTTTATTTCGTTGCGCATATAGTTTAAATATGTAGTACCGTCTTCTTGTTTATAAGTAACCAGATAGGTAATTTCTTCCGGCTTGAATCTTAAATTAAATGGTTTACGTTTCAATATGGAATGTGTAATTTTATTTCGATCTTTCATGTTGTAGCTAAACTCGGCTTGTGTAAAAGATTTTGTTGCTTCATCAATGTACAGTTTACCATAGAATAACGGATAAGGCTGTACGAGTTGTGGTTCGAAACTCACCACATAATGCGGACGTTTATCGAGCATTACCGAACTCTGCATACTGAATTTATAATCGCGCATGGCTTGTTCATCGAACAGTATTTCGTGGTTTTTAGCTATATCCAGATAGAGTGAGTAGTTGGGGCCACCCTGCAATTTAACAATAAGGGTATCTCCTTGTTTGGGGCTTACCAGCTGACGGCCCTTAAATACCTGAACACGATCTCTGGTTACATCTTCGGTATATGGCGACTTATAAATATTTAAAATTGCCTCGGTAACATTGATATAGTTACGCCTTTTACGAACGGTTTCCCGATAAAAACCCGTAAGCAGATTAGGCGCTTTACTATTATTAACAGCAATCTTACTTACCGCCTCTTCCACCAGTTTTCTTGCATCGAGTGCCCTAACCAATACTTCGGGTAAAGTATTGGCATTGGGTTCGAGATATATTTTTACATCATCCCTATCTACATCGCCAATTGTTATCTTTTGGCTACGATATCCCAAATGTGATATTTCCAGAATCCTTGACTTAATATCGTCTCCCACCTTTATAGAGAATCCTCCCTCAAGGTTGGTTACGGTACCAATACTGGTTCCTACTATAGATATATTTACATATTCCAGCTTTCTCTTGCTATTCTTATCTCTCACCTCACCATTAATCACTATGTATTCTCTGTCTTTACTACCATCCGCTCTAACCGGCAATGCAGCGAAAAGCATAGTAAGCAGAAGAAAAAGCACGGTGGATTTAATACTTATTGCTCTCATACTCATTATTATAGGTTATTAATTATTTCTTTTTGGGGGTTATACTTATAAGATCGGCGAGAATAGAAAAACCCTATTCAGGATACGCTTACTATTTTTCAGGGCTAAAGATAATTCTGATATTATCTACTTTGGATAGTGTTTTGCTGATACAACATTGCATTTGAGAAAATGCAACGTGCTGTTGAGGTAAATGCAACGTGCATTTTCGAATTAGCAACGTGCTGTTGAGGCAAATGCAACGCGCATTTGGGAGAAATGCAACGTGCATTTGTACATTTTATGCTATTCTACTTTAACTCTTCCAGCATTTTTTTAAGCACCACTGTTGCAGATATCTCACGATTAGCGGCTTCGGGAATTACAATTGATTGCGGATTTTCAATAACATCATCGGTAACAATCATATTACGCCGTACAGGAAGACAATGCATGAAATAAGCATTATTAGTAACCGCCATCTGACGGTCGCTTACTGTCCACGAACGATCCTTACTTAATACTTGGCCATAATTGTCACCCGTATAGGCCGACCAGTTTTTGGCATAGATAAAATCTGCCCCCTCGAATGCTTTCATCTGGTTGTACTCTACTTTTGCATTGCCAACGAAGCATGGATCCAGTTCGTATCCTTCGGGATGGGTGATTACAAATTCATAATCGGTTGCATTCATCCATTCGGCAAACGAGTTTGGAACCGCTTGCGGCAATGGTTTGGGATGTGGGGCCCAAGTCATTACAACTTTGGGGCGAGCCGTTTTTTTATATTCTTCAATGGTTATAAGATCGGCAAAGCTTTGCAATGGATGACGGGTTGCAGCCTCCATAGAAAACACGGGTCTTCCGGATAATTCAATAAATTGATTGATAATAGTTTCCTTATAATCGAACTCACGACTTTCGAAACGGGCAAATGAGCGAACACCAATGATATCACAGTAGCACCCCATTACAGGAATGGCTTCCAAGATATGTTCGGGTTTATCTCCATCCATAATAACGCCACGCTCTGTTTCCAAACTCCATGCGCCCTGATTTATATCGAGTACAATTACATTCATACCAAGATTAGTTGCAGCTTTCTGGGTGCTCAATCGGGTACGAAGGCTCGAATTGAAGAAAATCATCATCAAGGTTTTGTTTCTACCCAATTCAACATATTTAAAACGATCTTTTTTGATTTCGAATGATTCGGCAAGCGCTTTATTTAA
This sequence comes from Bacteroides sp., assembly GCA_036724805.1. Classification (GTDB taxonomy): domain Bacteria; phylum Bacteroidota; class Bacteroidia; order Bacteroidales; family Bacteroidaceae; genus Bacteroides. The sequence continues at coordinate 16,148 of DAIMFE010000054.1, read as the reverse complement.
ATCACCGAGATCTTTTACGCAAGTAAATTTCTTCATTGTTTTTGAGTTTTTGAGTTTAATCTTTTAAATTCTTATTTGTCCATCACCTTCAATAATCCATTTATAAGAAGTAATTTCTTCTAATGCCATAGGCCCGCGAGCATGAAGTTTTTGAGTGCTGATTCCTATTTCCGCTCCCAGTCCAAATTGTGCCCCATCTGTAAATGCAGTTGATACATTTGTATATACACAAGCCGCATCCACCATTCGGGTAAATAATTCGGCATTCTCTTTATTCTCTGTTATGATACATTCGCTGTGCATGGAGCTGTTTTCCGCAATATGCCCTAACGCGTTCTCAATATCAGAAACCGTTTTTATAGACATGGTATATGACAGAAACTCTGTTCCAAAGCTTTCAGGAGTAGCATGTTTTAAAAGTAACGCAGGATAATTGGCGCTTAACGCGGCATATGATTTTGCATCGGCATATATTAAAACATCGCTCCTGATAAGTTCTTTGCAAAGAGCGGGCAAATCCTTTAACCGGCTTTCGTGGATGATTAAACAATCTAAAGCGTTACATACACTAACCCGCCGGGTTTTCGCATTGTTGATTATAGCCGCTCCTTTAGTTACATCGCCATATTCATCGAAGTAAGTATGGCAAATACCGGCTCCCGTTTCAATAACAGGTATTGTAGCGTTTTGTCTCACATAATTTATAAGATGGCTACTGCCTCGTGGAATAATTAAATCAACATAACCAACCGCGTTTAACAAGGCATGCGTTGCTTCCCGATCGGGTGGCAGCAGCACTGCGATAGAGGTATCCAATCCAAATTCTTCGAGAACAGAATGTATTACCTGTATTATCGCGGTATTCGAAGCATGCGCATCTGTTCCACCTTTTAATATGCAGGCACTTCCACTCTTAAAACACAAGGAAAAAACATCAAAAGTTACATTTGGCCGGGCTTCGTAAATGATACCCATTACCCCAAACGGTACACATATCTTTCTTAACCGCATGCCGTTTGGCCTTACCGCTTCTTTAAGTATTCTTCCCAAGGGAGATGGAAGGGTGGCTACATTTCGCATTTCACCGGCAATACCTTTCAACCGTTCTTCCGTTAACATCAGGCGGTCGTATTTTGGGTCTTCTTTATCCATCCTATCCAAGTCTTCCTTGTTGGCTTTTAAGATAGAGGGAGTTTCCGCGAGCAATTTATCAGCAAGGATATTTAAAATAGAATTAATCCGGTTATCATCCAATGATAACAATTGTTGGCTTGCTTTCCGTACGGATTTAAATACTTCGGTAAGTTGATTCATATTTTATTCTAAGCAAAGATAATCGTAATGTACAACCGGTTTTTTATCGTGCTTTCCCGCCAAGGAGCGTGCTTGTTCGGAAGAATAGCCACTACGACCTACTCCTATCCGGGCTCCTTTATAATCTATTATCCTAACAATATCATCTTTTTCAAATTCTCCTTCAACGCGGATAACACCCACCGGCAAGATGCTTACCGCTTTTTCGGAGTGGAGTATTATTTCGGTAGCCTGCTCATTGATATGTATTTCGCCTTTGGCAAATCCTTCACTGTGAGATATCCATTTCTTAACGCTGGAAAGGGGATCATTGGAAGGGATAAAATAAGTACAAGTAGTATTGTGAGGATTGCGTATCAGTTCAACAAGTATATTCTCTTTTTTACCATTAGCAATAAAAACCGCGATACCTTCATCTGCAACTTTACGGGCAATATTGGTTTTAGTTTGCATGCCACCCCGTCCAAAACTTGAATGTGCTCCTTGAATATAAACCGATACATCCTCTCCTTTTTTAATTTCCTGAATCACTTTTGATGAAGGCTCAGAAGGTGGTCCGTTGTATATTCCATCGATGTTACTAAGAATAATCAATGCCTGCGCATCCATCATGGCGGCAATAAGCCCGGAGAGTTCGTCATTATCGGTAAACATCAATTCGGTAACCGAAATAGTATCGTTTTCATTTACAATGGGTATAACTCCATTTTCTAACATCACGTTCATGCAGTTCCGTTGGTTCAGGTAATGTCTGCGGCTACCAAAATTTTCCTTGGTAGTGAGCACCTGTCCAACAGGGATACCATGTTCGCGAAAGAGCTCGTAATACCTGTAAATGAGCTTTGCCTGCCCTACTGCCGAATATAGCTGCCGTTGGTCTACGCTATCAAGTTTCCTGGAGTTTTTAATTTCATTGCGCCCGGAAGCCACTGCTCCCGAAGATATGAGAATAACCTCAACGCCCGATTTCCAAAGCTCGGCCACCTGATCGGTCAAAGCCGACATTCTGGTAACATCTAACGAACCATCCTTACGAGTTAATACGTTACTACCTATTTTAACTGATATTCGTGTAAACTGTTCAGCCATTTTGGTTACTATTTGAAAGGGCAAATATATAAAAAAGAAGCAAGAATCAAGAAATAAGGAGTAAGAATCCGCACTATATCGTATTCTTACTCCTTATTTCTTGATTCTTACTTCTTGATTCTTACTTCTTACTTCTT
>DAIMFE010000054.1:0-13508 GCA_036724805.1 Bacteroides sp. | reverse complement strand
TTCTTACTTCTTACTTCTTTTTATAATCTAATCGTCCTCTTTCTTTTCCCGATCTCGAACTACCACCATTGCAGATTCATAGTTCTCTTCATTTACCTGAACAACTACCTCATCATTTATATAAGGAGCTATTGTTGCCATCATACCGTCCTTCAGCGAAGCTGGTATTCCATTACTTTCGAGCAACCCTTTTACTAACTCGGCTTCCCAGGGAGAACCTGAAAAGACGGCTACCAATAATTCTTCATTTTTATCTTTCATAATCAACAGTATTATGCGTTATGGTATAAAAGCAAATATAACAAAAATTCCTGTTAATAAGTTTTGATTAACGATATGTTTAATAAATTAATCTAAAGTTATTCTTTGTACTTCTATGGGATAATTCAGAAAGATAGATGCCGACTCGCTAAACTTATCCTCTGCTTCTGTTGTATAGAAGTGAATTTTGCCATTTCGAGTACATTTTTCATCGATTTCAGGATGCCTATGCAGATAATCTTTCAAACTGGAAGCTACATATTCTCCCTGCGAAATAATAGTTACCCCATCGGGTGCAAAACGCTTTATTTTATTCAGCAATAATGGATAATGGGTGCAACCCAGAATTATAGAATCAATTTGCCGGTCTTTAAACATCAGATTATCCAGATTCTTCTGTACAAAATAGTCGGCTCCCAAGCTATGAGCTTCTCCGTTCTCTACTAACGACACCCACATAGGACATGCTTCACCACTCACCTGAACATCAGGAAAAAGTTTATGTATTTCCAATGGATAAGATTCGGATTTTATGGTTCCTCCTGTTGCCATTATTCCTACGTGTCTTGTTTTGGTTATACTTCCAATTACTTCTACGGTTGGGCGAATAACCCCCAAGACACGTCTGTTGGGATCAATAGCAGGAAGATCATTCACCTGAATACTTCTCAGCGCTTTCGCCGAAGCTGTATTACATGCCAGAATTATTAAATGGCATCCCAAATCAAACAGTTTATTTACAGCTTGTAGGGTAAACTCATAGACTATTTCAAAAGAACGCGTTCCATAAGGTGCGCGGGCATTATCGCCCAGATAAATATAATCATATTCGGGCATCAGCTCCCGAATTTTATTGAATATAGTCAGCCCCCCATATCCTGAATCGAATATACCAATGGGCGCCGGATCTTGAGACAGTTTTGTATTCATTGAGGTGAGGTAAAGTTAGTAAAAGGAGGTAAAGGGAGGTAAAGGGAGGTAAGGGAGGTAAGGTTAGGTAAGATAGTAAAAAATAAAGTGAGGCAAATTAGGTTCTTTGCCTAACTCTACCTCACTTCTATTCTTATTTACTTCTAATTACAGTCCTAATTTGGTTTTTACTTTCTGTGTAAGATCAGTACTTTGTTTGTCATCCACATAAGGGATATGAGTACTGGACAAATCGAATATATAGACAACCCCTTCAGCAGCACCAACTTCTTTAATAGCACTTTCTAGCTTTTGAAGTATAGGATTTGTAAGTTGGGTAGAAGTTTCTCTCATTTTAGTATACGCATCCTGTTCGAAAAGATCTTTTCTTTCCATCATTTCCTGAATTTCCCGCTGTCTTCTCTCATCAATATTCTGTGGAAGATTCCCTTCATTCTTAGCAGTTTGATACTCAGTAAATTTTTTATTGATATCTTCAGTAAGAATTTTTAATTCATCAGTGTACTTTTTCTGCAAAGCCTCCATATCAGCCATTGCTTTAGTATATTCAGGCATCAACACCAATACTTCCTGAGAAGCAACGTGTCCGAACTTCAGTGTTTGTGCAGCTATACCCATTGGGAGAATGAGCATAAGTGCAATCGCAATCTTCTTTAACATAATTCTATTCCTTAGTTTTAAATAATTATTTTTGTCTAACGTGCAAATATAGGAAATTAATTTGAATATCCTAACCTGCCTAATACTTCATTACTAATATCAATGCGAGGTGACGCAAAAATAACGCTTGTAGCCGAAGCTCTGTCTAAAACAAGAGAATAACCATTTTCTTCCGACAGATCCTTTACTGCTTCGTAAATCTGATCTTCAATTGGTTTAATCAATCTTTCACGAATTTTAAAGAGTTCCCCTTCGGGGCCAAAGTATTTCTTTCTTAAATCTGCTCCTTCTTTCTCTTTAGCTATAATTTCTTCTTCTTTTTTGGCTCTTTGCGGCTCCGCCAAAGAATTTGCATCTTTTTGATAATTTGTATATAAAGTCTGTGCTTGTTTCATCACAGCCTCAACTTCACTCTGCCACTTTTTGGAAGCGTCTTCCAACTGTTTGTTTGCTTGTTGGTAAGCCGGAATATTTTTGAAAATATATTCCATATCAATTAAAGCAAACTTTTGTGCGCTAGCTGTAATAACCACAGCTACAGTAAAGAATAAAAATAGAATAACTTTTTTCATAATCGTTCGGTTTAGTTTAGTTAAAATTCCTGACCAAGTATAAAGTGGAGTTGAGATCCACCATACTGTGTAGTTCCACCAACCTTATCAAATCCGTATGCCCAGTCGATACCCATCATACCAATCATTGGCAAGAAGATACGAACGCCAACACCCGCTGAACGTTTCAAGTCAAACGGATTGAATTTATTTACGGAAGTCCAAGCGTTACCCGCTTCAAGGAAGCCGCTCACATATATACTTGTTGTAGGTTCAAGCATCAGTGGGTATCTTAATTCAAGTCCTAAACGAGAATATGCATATCCTCTACCATTATTACCGTAAGTAAGAGCACTGTTTTCATATCCACGCAATGCGATTGTTTCTGTTGCATAGCTTGAATATCCTGTCATGCCATCGCCTCCAACATCAAATGTTTCAAATGGAGATTTCTTGTATTTATTATAGTGACCAATGAAACCGTATTCAACACGAGTCATAATAACAGGAGTTTTTGTTGCGCTTGTTAATGCTGTGTATGTTTTTGATTTGAATTTCCATTTATGGTATTCAACCCATTTATGCATTTTATTTACATCTTCCTGTTTATTCAGATTATATTTCGCATAATCAACACCATCTAATAATGAATAAGGAGGGGTTAATTGCGCAGAGAGTGTAAATTCTGAACCTTGCCGTGGGAAAATAGGATTATCAATTGAACTTCTGCCAAAAGTAATGTTTAAACTTAGATTATTACAGTTACCATCTGTTACGGGGAAATAATACCATTCCTTCATCATATATCTCTGATAAGATAATTCTGCCGATAATGTAAAGTAGTCATCCGGCCAGTTTAAGCGTTTACCGAACATAGCAGAGATACCAAACATTTTCATTTTTTTATCAGGATCGTAAAAACTATCAATGTTATTTCCATATCCTCCATAACCGCCGCCATACATTTGATAGTAATAGTTATTCATTACACTATTCATGTAGCTCTGATTGTAGTAACGGCTACTAATATCAGACTGTAATGAGTACCATGCCGAAACAGAGAATGAATTAGGACGTTTACCCCCGAACCAGGGATCAAAGAAAGAAATGCTATATTGTTGATAATAAGAAGCATTTGTTTGTCCACTGAGTGTTAGCGTTTGTCCATCTCCCTGTGGTAATATACCCCGTCGATTCTTTCCGGGATGCAGTAAATTACTTAAAGAGAAGTTAGTAAATTTCAAACTTAATTTACCGATAACACCTGTCTGTCCCCAACCAGCAGAGAATTCAATCTGGTCATTCGCTTTAGATACCAAGTCATAACCAATATCTACTGTTCCATTTTCTTGTGATGGAACTATGTCCGGTTTGATATTCTCCGGGTCAAAATGTCCCATTTGTTGCAACTCACGCATAGAACGCATTAAATCTTCTCTACTGAAAAGAGCCCCAGGTTTAGTACGGAGTTCACGACGAACAACATGATCATACAAACGGTCGTTACCATTAATAATAACTTTATTTATAGTAGCTTGTTGTCCTTCATAAATTCTCATTTCAAGATCTATTGAATCACCAACAATATTAACTTCAACCGGATCAAGATTATAGAAAAGGTATCCATTGTTATAGTAAAGGTTCCCTACAGCCTGATCATCACCGAACAAACGATCATTTAAGAGTTTCTGGTTATAAACATCGCCCTTTTCCATTCGCAATACATTGTCCAGGAAATCAGTGGGGTAAAGAGTGTTACCTACCCATGTAATATTACGAATATAATATTTTTCACCCTCATCTATTTCCAGAAACACATTAACCGATTTTTCGTCAAACGGTGTTACGCTATCGTTTACAATAATAGCATCACGATATCCCAATTCGTTATATTTATCTATAATCAGTTGTTTATCTTCTTCAAATTTCTCAGGAACAAATTTCTTTGTACGGAAGAAATTAGCAAGTTTTCCTTTCTCATTAGTCTTCTTCATTGTCCTTTTCAGTTTCCTGTCAGACAAAGCTTCGTTACCAATAATTGATATCTCATTTACCTTAATTTTCTCTTTCTTATCAATGTTCACATCTACCAGCACCTGGTTTTCATTCGCGGGATCATCTCGCTGAACAATTACAACTTCCGCATTCTTAAATCCTTTATCATCAAAATAGCGTTTGATTAAGGTTTTTGCACGGTCAATTTGGTTTGGGGTAATCTGGTTACCTCTAATCATACCTAATTTAGCTTCCAGATCTTCCCGTTCCGACTTCTTTACGCCATTATAATGAATGTTGGAGATACGAGGGCGTTGAGCCAATTTTATTCTCAAGTATATTTTATCATCCACTATCTTCTCGGCGGTGATACTCACATCCGAAAAAAGTCCATGTCGCCAATAGCGCTTTATGGCTTGCGTAATATCATCACCGGGTACTGTGATTATTTGTCCAACGGCCAATCCAGACAATCCGATCAATACATAATCTTCGTAATTAGGCACTCCTTCTACTTGAATTCCACCAATCTCATATTTTTTGGGGGTTCCGGAATACAGTATAATCGGTTTAGGGGTTCCGTTGTCTTCTGTTGTTTCAACATCTTGCGCTACTACTGGTGCTACAAAGCTAAACAAACAGATTATTGCAATAAATATAAAAGAAATACGATAGTGCATTTATATTTTGAATTTACGTTAACAAACTTGTTCACTGGTTTTACCAAATCTACGTTCTCTTCCTTGATAATCACTTATGGCTTTTATCAGTTCATTCTCCCTAAAATCCGGCCAAAATGTATCACAAAAATATAATTCGGAATAAGCACATTGCCATAATAGGAAGTTACTCAAACGAACTTCACCCCCTGTCCTGATCAATAAATCCGGATCGGGCATAAAATGGGTTGTTAATTGATTACTAAAAAATTCTGTATTTATATCGTTTAATGCGATAGTTCCATTTTTAACGTCTTCGGCCAAGCGTTTTGCAGTATTGGCTATTTCCCAACGAGAAGAATAACTCAATGCAAGAACCAGACACATACCGGTATTGCCGGAAACCCTGTTAATACAAGAGGATAATCTCTCCTGTATATGCGAAGGAAGTCTGTCGAGATCTCCAATTACACGAAAACTTATATTATTCTTCATAAAAATTTCTTCTTCAATGGCATCCAACAACAAAGTCATCAGTGCGGATATTTCCTCCACTGGCCTGCTCCAATTTTCCATTGAAAAAGTATATAATGTCAAATACTTGACACCTAATCTGGCAGCCACTTCTGCAATTTCCCTAGCTGTCTCTACCCCAACCTGATGTCCGTAACTGCGATCCTTTCCGCGCTGTTTCGCCCATCTTCCATTGCCATCCATTATGACAGCAATATGTTGGGGGATCATATTTAAATCGACTTGCCCTATTTCTGACATTTGCTTTTATATATAAATCCCCGTTTTCATTCTATTATACATGGGATACCTGTCTCATGTTTTAATTAGACGTTCAATATAGCGCAATACTGTATAAAACAACCCGCCTTTTAATAAATTTCACACTAAACTAAATAGTATTACAATTTTTATCACCGGACTGATTCATTTTAAACTACGTTTGCAATTATTGAATTTTAAAGCCGAGTTTATTTAAACGGCCTTTATATACTTGATTGGTGTATTTTCCAGCTTTACCAGTCCATACAATCCAAATATAATTATCTTTATCAACAAAAGATGAATAATCTTCTCTTCCTTTAAATGTTTCCAGAAACATAAACTTCCTATTAATAGTCTTCCATATTAATCCACCATCATCGGAAACATAGAAAGTTGAAAAGTCTCCACCATATGCATATAACCTTTTATTATAATATATGATTGAAGGTTTCTTCATAGCAGGAAGAGCAAATTCGGTATCTGTAGCTAAATCACCCCATATTTTTCCATCTTCTGTAGACCAAGCTACAGTTTGTGTAGTATTCTCTGTTGTACCTACAATAACAATTCTTGGTATACCTGTACGAGTTGCAGAAAGTGCATATGAGATATTTTCAATAGGAAAATATCTTGAATTCTCATCTATAGTATCTCCACCATTCATCCAAGTGGTAGCTTCGACATTTGTTATAGTGTATATATCTTTTTCATCCTTATTAATAATACCTGCTATACCTTGTACTTTATCCGAATCTTCATCTTTAGGAAAAGGAGCTATCAATGCTTTTACATTATTTCCCAATCCTGATATTTCAGTCCAGACAAAGCCATCTTCCGATGAATATACTTTTTTATCAGAAAGTGCATATAGCATATTATTGTAATTAAGCACTGAAGAAAGTTCTAATCTTGGTATTCCGGTTATAGCGTGGTGCGTCCAATTCTTCCCATTAGTTAAAGAAGACGAATAAACATCATTAGAAGAGGTATAAATTAAGGCATTATCACTCAAAGATACTATTTTTTGGTTATCAAGAGTGGTTGAAGTGAAATTATCTGTAAGATCTCTCCAAACAAGAGAATCAGGATCTTGTTGATGTATTCTAACGGATACTGAATATTCTCTCGTTTTATCCGGTTCAATCGCCGAAATAACTTTGAATTTTACCGGAGTTGCCATTGATTTCGAGAAATCAATGGAATCTGTTGGCACAAAAAGAGTATCTCCTGTGGTCACATAAGCATAATTGGTCTCTATGTTCCTAACCAGAATTTTATTAATTATTGTATCAGCAGAATGCGGCACTGAGTCAATATTATATATTAGCCCTCTCTGTTGATCTATCGTAAATTTATAATATATACCTTTATACACCGAATCGAGTTCAAACGCAAAGATAGAAGAACTAACAGGATAATCCACAGGGTCATTATTCCCCAAACATGAAACAACTGTAACCGAGAATATTAATAAGCTTGCAATTGCAGATAAAAACTTTAATCTCATTATGCCTTTATATTATTTACAAGGTGCAAAAATAGGAACATTTTTGTCGAAATTGAACATTAAACACAAGATTTATATAAATTTATAGATATAATGCCGTATATATTCATCAAAATTCTTTTCAATTATAGATGGATTCCTATCGCTTATTTCCGGTGATTTAACACCTGATATAAGCTTCATTCTACTTTTCTCTACAAAAATCTCATCCCACATTCCATCATTAATAAATGATTGTAAAAGCTTACTTCCTCCTTCCACTAACAGGGTTTGAAGTCCGTTTCTATATAAATCTTCCATTATTTGCGGGAGCAGGTTAGAATCATCTTTTAAAGTGATATACTCCAAGTTCTTAGAGTTAACATGCTCTTTTATTGTATATACTCGCGTTGGTGTACTTCTATCAAATAATTGAAGAGTTGTTGGTAGTATCAAATGTTTATCAAGCACTATTCTTACCGGATTTTTGCCATACCAACTACGCACAGTTAAGGATGGATTATCTAATATTGCCGTTTGTGAGCCAACCATAATAGCATCCGCCATAGCCCTTTTCTTATGAACTAACATGGAGGTTAACTCCGTTGATAGTATTGCCGGCTTTCCACCACTACGCATAACATCCAAAAACCCATCAGCAGATTCTGCCCATTTCAATATAATATAAGGTCTATGCAAGGTATTGAACACAATAAAATTACGTATAAGACCCATACACTCTTTTTCAAGAACGCCTACTTTTACCTCTCTCCCAGCCTCTTTCAGTTTTTTTATGCCATTTCCCGATACTTTTACAAAAGGGTCTTTGCATCCAATAACAATCCGTGGAATTCGGGTTTCAATTATCAAATCGGCACAAGGAGGTGTTTTTCCATAATGCGAACAAGGTTCAAGGCTAACATAAATTGTAGATTCTTTTAATTTGGATGCGTCTTTCACAGAACGAATTGCATTCACTTCCGCATGCGCTTCACCACATCGGATATGATAACCTTCTCCAATAATTTTATTATTATACACGACTACCGCTCCTACCATTGGATTTGGTGAAACATTTCTCTGTCCATTTAACGCAAGTTGAATGCAGCGCTGCATATATATTTCATCTTTATGGCATATCGTCATAATAATTATCTTTGTATTTTTTTAGGCATCTGTTTTTATTTTCCTTAAAATAAGAGTATCCATTATGTATATTAAAGAATACATTATTAACGCTTTACACGGATTATATCCGATACAAGAATTAAAAAGTTTAGCCAGAATCATAACCAAAGAGGCCTTACATCTATCGGAATTAGATTCTCACACAGGCAAATATATTAATTTATCCACAGAGAAAAAGGAATTACTTGAAAATATAATCCAACGCCTCCGGCAATTCGAACCCATTCAATATATAATAGGATACACCGTTTTTTACGGTTATCACTTTTTTGTTGCACCTGGAGTTCTAATTCCACGCCCGGAAACAGAAGAATTAGTTGATCTCATTATTAAAAACTCTAATAACACTTGCCGCATACTCGACATTGGCACCGGCACTGGATGCATTGCAATAACCTTGGCCAAGAAAATACCTGAAGCTACTATCGAAGCATGGGATATTTCTGAAATTGCTTTGGAACTTGCCCGAAAAAACAACAAAGAATTAAATGCAAATGTATCTTTTCGAAAAATTGATATTTTGAATTATATACCAGAAAACAAGAAATATGACGTAATAGTAAGCAATCCGCCTTATATTACAGAAAAAGAGAAAGAAAAGATGCATAGAAATGTACTTGAATGGGAACCTGGTATTGCACTATTTGTTCCTGATAATGATCCGCTATTATTTTATCAGAAAATTGCAGAAACAGGCAGATCATTATTAAAGGATAAAGGAAAAATCTATTTTGAAATAAATCAGTATTATGGAAATGATACTTTACAAATGCTTGAAAAATTAAATTATAAAAACGTATATCTCATTAAAGATTTATATGGAAATAACAGAATGATAACAGCCAACATATGAAAGAAATTACGGAAAAAGAAGCTTATAACAAAATGGCTTCATATTGCTCGTCTTCAGAACATTGTAAAAGCGAAATAAGAGATAAACTTCATAGATGGCCTATGGATGATACTATTATTGAAGGTATTCTTAAAAGACTGGAAGAAGAAAATTACATCAACGAAGAACGGTATTGTAAAAACTTTATACATAATAAACTATACTTCGACAAGTGGGGAAAGCTTAAGATTGCTCAAGCCTTGTATTACAAAAAAATACCAGATAAGATGATTAGACATTATCTGAATGAAATAAACGAAGAAGATTATTTGGGAATATTGAACAAATTACTGGAAAATAAGAAGAAAAACATAAATGCGAAAAACGACTATGAGCTAAAAGGAAAGCTAATTCGCTTTGCTTGTGGCAAAGGATTTTCTTTTGAAGACATTGAAAAGAGCATCCCAGAGTAGGTAAAAATTTAAAAAGATATACTTTTTTTCTTTTCAAATCCATTCAGTTTCTCTATTTTTGCATTTCATATTATCATAGTACGTTTTGTTATGAAAACTTTAGAAAGATTATTCGCAGAGAAATTATTAAAGATTAAAGCTATTAAGCTTCAACCGGCTAATCCATTCACATGGGCTTCGGGTTGGAAATCTCCCTTTTACTGTGATAATCGCAAAACCTTATCCTATCCTTCCCTAAGAAATTTTGTCAAGATTGAAATTACCCGCCTCATATTTGAACGTTTCGGACAGGTAGATGCCATTGCAGGTGTTGCAACTGGTGCTATTCCACAGGGAGCATTGGTGGCCGATGCATTAAATCTTCCATTTGTATATGTTCGTTCTACTCCGAAAGACCATGGACTTGAAAATCTTATTGAAGGAGAATTACGCCCCGGTATGAAAGTTGTAGTAGTGGAAGACCTTGTTTCTACAGGAGGCAGTAGTTTAAAAGCAGTAGAAGCCATTCGTAGAGATGGTTGCGAGGTTATTGGAATGATTGCAGCATTCACATATGGTTTTGATGTTGCTGTTAAAGCTTTTAAAGACGCCAGAGTTCCTTTGGTAACTCTTACTAATTACGATGCCGTACTGGATGCAGCTCTCCGTACCGATTACATCAGCGAAAAGGATGTTGAAATCCTCAACAAATGGCGAAAAGATCCGGCTCATTGGGAACCTTTTAAATAAACAGAAGAGGTAGGTAGTAAGAATGCCATGCTACATAAGTTCTTGCTCCCTACTTTTTTTGCTTCTTAATTCTTACTTCTTAATTCTTAATCATGAGTAAATTTGAAAGTGGTATTAAAAAGATACCTTTTAGTCAGGAACGTGTTTACAACAAGCTATCCAACCTTAACAGTCTGGAAGAAATTAAAGAAAAAATTCCGGAAGACAAAATACAAGATTTAAGTTTTGATGCCGATTCTATTAGCTTCAATGTTAATCCGGTTGGCACTGTTACATTAAAAATAATTGACAAGGAACCACTCAAAAGCGTTAAATATCAAACTGCAAATTCTCCCATACCTTTCACATTATGGGTACAAATCCTATCTGTATCGGAAGAAGAATCAAAAATTAAACTTACCACCGAAATGGATTTAAATCCGATGATGAAAATAATGTTGGAAAAACCTCTTAAAGAAGGATTGGAAAAAATGGCAGATATGATTGCTGTGATACCATACTAAAAATGAAACTTTGGGAAAAAAGCACAGAAGTAAATAAGGAAATTGACCTGTTTACTGTAGGTAAGGATCGCGAAATGGATTTGCATCTTGCCAAATACGATGTTTTGGGATCAATGGCACATATAACAATGCTAGAAAGCATTGACTTATTAACCAAAAATGAACTTGATCTTCTTCTTTCCGAACTAAAAAAAATCTATCAGGATATTGAAAACGATAATTTTATTATCGAAGATGGAATAGAAGATGTTCATTCTCAGGTAGAATTACTATTGACACGCCGCTTGGGAGATATAGGAAAAAAAATACATAGCGGGCGTTCGCGCAATGATCAGGTTTTGGTTGACTTAAAACTGTTTACACGTGCAAAGATAAAAGAAGTTGCCGAAGCCGTTGAACAGCTATTTCAAGTACTGATTAATCAAAGTAACAAATATAAAGATGTGTTACTCCCGGGTTATACACATCTGCAAATCGCCATGCCTTCTTCATTCGGGCTCTGGTTTGGAGCTTATGCAGAGAGTTTGATTGATGATATGCTTTTCCTTCAGGCTGCTTATAAAATGTGCAATCGTAATCCGCTTGGTTCTGCCGCGGGATACGGTTCTTCTTTTCCTCTCAACCGTACCATGACTACCCAATTGTTAGGATTCGACTCCATGAGCTATAACGTAGTGTATGCCCAAATGGGACGTGGCAAGATGGAACGGAATGTGGCGTTTGCTATGGCTAGTATTGCAGGAAGTATTTCCAAATTGGCATACGATGCTTGTTTATACAACAGTCAAAACTTCGATTTTGTGAAATTGCCCGATGAATGCACTACAGGATCAAGTATAATGCCTCATAAAAAGAATCCGGATGTTTTTGAACTTACCAGGGCTAAATGCAACAAACTGCAATCTCTCCCTCAACAGATAATGATGATTGCCAACAATTTGCCTTCAGGGTATTTTCGTGATTTGCAACTTATAAAAGAAATATTTATTCCGGCTTTTGATGAATTACTAGAATGCATCCGGATGACAACTTATATAATGACTGAAATAAAAGTTAATGAACATATTCTGGATGATGAGAAGTATTTATTAATTTTCAGTGTAGAAGAAGTAAACCGACTCGTAAAAGAAGGGGTGCCTTTCCGTGATGCATATAAACAGGTAGGATTAAATATTGAGGCAGGCAACTTTAGCCATAATAAGAAAGTGCATCATACGCATGAAGGCAGTATAGGTAATCTTTGCAATGAAGAAATTGAAGTGTTAATGCAAAAGATAATTAATAATTTCAACTTCGAAAAAGTTGAAAGCGCAGAAAAAGCTTTATTAAAACCATAACAGGAATTATTTATTTTAAATAGTATACTATGGAATACAAACCTTCAGAGAGCCGGTATACCGGACAAATGCTTTATAAATATTGTGGTAAAAGCGGTTTAATGCTACCCAAAATATCTCTGGGATTATGGCATAATTTTGGAGATGTTGATGATTTTGATGTGGCTACTGACATGATTAAATATGCCTTTGATAATGGAGTCACTCATTTTGATCTGGCAAACAACTATGGCCCTTCTCCTGGTTCTGCAGAAATTAATTTTGGTAGAATCTTGAAAAATAACTTTCAAGGATATCGGGATGAAATGATTATTTCATCAAAAGCCGGTCATGAAATGTGGCTCGGACCTTATGGCGATGGTAGTTCTCGCAAAAACTTAATGGCAAGTATTGACCAAAGTCTCCATCGTACAGGACTTGATTACTTTGACATATTCTACAGTCATCGTTATGATGGTATAACGCCGGTTGAAGAGACAATCCAGACTCTCATTGATATTGTTAAGCAAGGCAAAGCTTTGTATGTAGGTTTATCCAAGTATCCAATCGATAAAGCTCAAATAGCTTATGATATGCTCCGCGCTGCCGGAACACCATGTTTGATTTATCAAGACAGGTACAGTATGTTCACCCGTGAAGTAGAATCAGGCCAATTAGAACTTGCTCACCAACAAGGTGCTGGTTTTATCGCCTTCTCTCCTTTAGCGCAGGGGTTATTAACCAACAAATATCTACATGGCATTCCTGAAAATTCAAGGGCTGCCCGTTCAACGGGTTTCCTCAAACGCGATCAAGTAACTGATGATAAAATAAAAGCAGTAACCCAATTGAACGAAATAGCTGTTAAACGTGGGCAATCAGTAGCTCAAATGGCTCTGGCGTGGGTGTTAAAGGATGAAAGAGTAACATCAGTGATTATTGGTGCAAGTTCTGTTAATCAATTGGCTGACAATCTTACTACTTTAGATTGCATACCATTCAGTAATGACGAATTGAAAGAAATTGAGAACATTCTTTCTACTGTAAATATTCAAATGCCAAAATGAGTTTTTTAGCTAAGATAAAATAAATAATTAATGCGGAAAGTCAATTTTCCGCATTAATTATTTTGGATTATAATAAATAGA
>DAIMFE010000053.1:0-22437 GCA_036724805.1 Bacteroides sp. | reverse complement strand
TATATATTCTTAATGATTAAACACAACCCTTTCCAAAAGAATATTGTTAATTTGAAATAGAATAAGAAAATATATGAATTATGGATAAGATAAAAAGAATGTGCTGTAGTTTTTAATGCTTTTCAGGAGAGTAAAAAGTCTTCTGGGGATTAATACTTAATTGAATGAAAAAAATAACATTATTATTGTTGTGTGTGATGGTTGTAGGTGTTTCATGTGCAAACAACCGGAATAAAGAGAATAACGAATCGAAAAACACAGAGGTATCTCTGCAAGAAAGAAAGGAAAAACAAATGAAAACAATACATTTAACAAAAGCTGACTTCTTAAAGAAAGTAGCTAATTACGAAGAATCTCCTGATGAATGGAAATATCTGGGAGATAAACCAGCCATTATAGACTTTTATGCTTCATGGTGTGGACCCTGTAAAACTATTGCGCCGATATTGGAAGAATTGGCTGAAGAATATGACGGCCAGATATACATTTATAAAATAGATGTAGATAAAGAACAGGAATTAGCAGGTGCTTTTGGTATCCGTAGCATACCTGCATTGCTTTTTGTTCCAATGAATGATAAACCACAGATGGCCAATGGGGCAATGCCTAAAACTAGTTTTGAACAAGCCATTAAGGAAGTATTATTGCAACAATAACCATAAACTAATCTGCGTGGACATGATTCTCGTAATTTCAGTCCGGTGTTATCGTTCAAATCATATATGCCATGCGGAATAATTTGTCCTCCGGATTTTATTCAGGTGATATACTAACTTTCTTATTCTGATATTCCCTCGGCGTCACTCCATACACCTGTTTAAAGCATCTGGAAAAATATTTTGCATCCGAAAAACCAACCATATAAGCTGCTTCTTTCACCATAAAGTCGCCCGATTGTAAAAGTTGCCCGGCCTTTTTGATACGGATATCCCTTACAAATTCAACAGGTGCCAGTCCGGTCAGGCTTTTTATTTTGATATAAAAGACTTTTCTGCCAAGAGGCGTTTCCGCAACTAGGTCGTCTATGGTGAATTCGCTGTTATCTATATTTTCATCGATAATACCGATAATGTTCCGGATAAATTCTTCATCCTTGGGTGACATGTACGACTGGGTGTCAGATGTGCCATGATCCATCGATCCGGTTAATCCCGTTGCCGTCTGATTGGCCAGATGAAAGGAGAAACGTTGCCTTTGCCTGATGATATTTTCTATTTTTGCTTTCAGCAGTTTGGCATGAAAAGGTTTGGTGATATAATCGTCCGCTCCCAAAGTTACTCCTTCCAGTTCGTCATAAATACCTGTTTTCGCTGTAAGTAGAATAAAAGGTATATGGCTGGTGTCGGTGTTATTCCGTATCGCTTTCAGGAAAGTCATGCCATCCATTTCGGGCATCATGATGTCACTCAATATAAAATCGGGTAAATGCAGGGTAGCCAGTTCATACCCTTGTTTTCCGTTTGATGCATCATAAACCTGACAAAATGGCGATAAGATGGATTTAATAAACCCTCTCAGATCGTCATCATCTTCTACGACCAATATAGACAAAGATGTATCTTCTTCTGTGATCGTTTCGTTGTCGGAGTAGTCGGGAGAAGATAGCGATTCGTTTTCTTTTTTCAATGGCGTAATATTTGAACCGATGATTTCTACATTCTCATCTTTCGAGAAATGCGTTAAGCCGGGTTGGAAGTATACAGTAAAAACAGAGCCGTTATCGATCGCGCTTTCTACGGTGACCTTTGCGTGGTGCTTATCGGCAATCTCTTTTACAATAGATAGCCCGATGCCGGTGCTTGGGTTGTTCCTGTTTGTATTGGAAGACGCAAAACGAACGAAGAGTTTCCCCTGCATCTCCTTGCTTATGCCTTTGCCTTCATCCTTAATCTGCAACGCATAAAGAGTGTCTTTTCTAAAAAGGTTGACTTCAATTCTCTTTCCGGATGGTGTATGCTTCAGGGCATTGGACAGTAGGTTGTAAAGTAACTTTTCAATGTTGTCCGCATCTACCCAGAGTTTATCTTCTCCTATATGATTATTGAGGATTAGCTGTATACCTTTATTCCCGGCGGCCGAGGTGAAGTTCTTAAGTAATTCGGCCACCAGTGTCCCCAGGGCTGTTTCTCTGAGTTGTAATTTTTGTTTTTGTATTTTTCGGAAGTCCAGTATCTGGTTCACCATGTTTAGCATACGGTTGGCGCTTTTGAGTACCAACTGCAATTGTGGTTTTACATCTGGCGACACTTCATTCTTTTCAATGATATCCTCAATGGGCGATACGATCAGTGTTAACGGTGTGCGTATTTCGTGCGATATATTTGTATAGAAGCGGGTCTTCATTTCCGTTTGTTCTTGCTCCAGTTTCACCCTGTCCTTCATTCGGTAGAAAACGAACAAACTGCGAAGTATCGCAAAAATCATAAGGACAAAAAATGCCATATAAAGCGTATACGCCCATTGTGTTTGCCAGAAAGAGGGCTTTATTTGTATGGCTAATGAATGTTCATTGTTGCTCCATTGACCGTTGCTGTTGGTTGATTTTACCTTAAACATATAGTCGCCCGGTGGTAAATTCGTGTAGTTCACCATTCGTTGATTCTGGTTGTATATCCATTCGCTTTCCAATCCTTCCAGTTTATAAGCGTAGGATATATTCTCCGGCCGGGCAAAATCCAGTGCCGCATATTCAATGCTTATCGTATTGCTGTTATGCTTTAGTGTAATTTCGGTTTTATCTTCCAACCCGTTTTTGAATCCGGGATTGTTGCCCGAGGTACTGAAATTGATAAATGCAATGTGTGGGCTGTAGTTGTCTTTCCTGATATCTTCGGGTATAAAAGATAGAATACCGTTGGTTAATCCCAAAACAATCTCACCTTTTTCCAACAGTATCGGGAAGCTGTCCGAAAAGAACGAATTGCCGATAACGCCCGATGCCTCATTGAACACTTCAGAGGTTTTTTCTACCGGATCGAATCGGGCAAGGCTTCCTTCGCCTACCACCCAGAGTTTGTTTTCCCGGTCTTCTACGATCGACAGTACAACATCAAACGGAAATGAGATGCTTAGATCGTACGTTTCGAATCTGATGAGTGTGCCGT
This sequence comes from Bacteroides sp., assembly GCA_036724805.1. GTDB lineage: Bacteria > Bacteroidota > Bacteroidia > Bacteroidales > Bacteroidaceae > Bacteroides. The sequence continues at coordinate 19,333 of DAIMFE010000053.1, read as the reverse complement.
TGGAATGATTCAGATTGTGGATATGACTTAATCCGCCGCCTTGTGTGGCAATATACACCTCATTGTCCTTTGTGACATATACATGGTAGATATTATTCGACTTCAGGCCATCTTCGTTTTTGTAAGTTTTGGTATAAACATTATACGTTGCCGAATCGACTGGTGTGTCATTCATATCGCAAACAATCAATCCAAGTGTGGTTCCGACAAAAAGAGTTCCTTCAACACTATTGATCGTGCGTATTCGGTATCCGGTTTCCATGGGATATCCCTTCAGCAGATTGGTATGGTTAATGAAACGATCATTTTTCCTGTCGAAAAGGTTCAGACCACCGCCAAATGTACCTATCCATATTCTGCCCTGGCTATCCTGATGCAACGAATGAATGGTGTTGTGGCTCAGGCTGTAGGGGTTTGAAGTGTTGGATTTGTATTGTTTGATGTGATATGTATCCGGCTTGCCGGCCAGTCCATCCAGAACAAATATGCCTTCTCCTTTTGATCCAATCCAAATGCTGCCCTGATTGTCTTCAATAAAAGCATATGCCATTATTTTTAATGGCTTGTCGGTTTTTGAAACGCTGCCATTTATTGAAAGATAGCCTTTAAACTTCCGGTCTGTATCAAATACAAGGATGGCCCCATCTTTACTGCCTATCCAGAGGTTTCTGTGCGCATCTTCAAAGACTGTCCGGATCTCGGAGTTCAGAAAGCGGGGTTCTTCGCTGAAATTGTTTAGTTTAAATGATCCACTGGTCAGTGTAATCTTTTCAATCCCATCGGAACGGGTACTGATCCAAATATTATCCTGCCGGTCTACAAACAGGGAGTGCAGCAGATGTGAAAATTGCCAGTTGGGCAGGGAAGGGTCATTATAGAACGGCAAGAGTGTATCTGTAGTCTTATCATAATACGAAAAACCTCCTCCCCGCGGATGCACCCATACGTTTCCGTTTTTGTCCTCCGCTATAGCAAAATGGGTAGGGTCGAGAAAGTCGATTTCCTGGGACACGCTGGAAATGTAGTGCCTCAATTCGCCTTTTATCACGTTGAACAGCGCAACACCCGGATAATTCAACTCAAACCAGATGTTGTGATACTGGTCAATATAGCACGATTTCATTTCATCCGTTGGCAGATGCCTGAGTGTTGCTTTATTGTATTTGTGTACGGTCGACTTGTGGGTGTCACAAATAAGGAAACCCTCTTTGGAGGTCAGTATCACCAACAAATTGTCGTAGACTTTCTTTATGGAAATAATATCGGATGAAGTCTGCGTATCGAAGGTCTCGAACTTTCCTGATGCTTTATTGTAGCAGATGATATTTCCTTTGTCGGCTCCAAACCAAACCTCTGTTTCGGTTTCGTACGCAGAAAAGAATGAAGCACTGTCTTTGTCCCCGGAGAAAAAAGAGGCGTGACTTGATGTACCATCTTTTGTGTCATTGATCCGAGTAATGCCGCTATCGGTCAATATCCATGTATTGTGGTTACTGTCTTCATAAATCGATCTTATGCAGTTGCCGGGTAAGACACCATCTGCAGTAGAATAATATTTGTAGGTGGAGCCGATATCGGGTATACATATTGTTCCCATATTTTGCGATGTCAGCCACACTTTTCCGGAGCGCATGATTAATATCTCCTGGGCAAGGAAAGGCTTGTTGTCTGCCTGGAAAGAGGTGATATATTTTCCTCTGCGGGGATCGAAACGGTGCACTTCGTTATCGTAGGTCTGAATCCATAAGTAGCCCAATGAATCTTTCTGTATTTTGTCGATGCGGTTACTGCGCATAAATGTGTTATCTTCTTCCATCGGTTTATACGTTTTGAAGTTGTAACCATCGAACCGACACAATCCATCCCATGTGCCAAACCACATAAAACCTTTTTCGTCCTGAATAATGCTCATAATTGTACGTTGCGGAAGTCCATCCGTTACACCATAATGTTTAATGTGGCATTTAGGCTGAGCCAGGCTCTGCCCTATAATAAATACCAATGAAAGAATTAGAATTTGAATCCGATGGTTCATGAGTGTATTGTTAAATTAGACGGGTTGTTTATAACAAATATAATTCTATTTGCCGGAATATTTGTTAGTCTAAATGACAGCACCTTTTTAATTATTAAAATAACTAATGAATAGTGTGTTGTAATTTACTGAAATTTAGCGTGTTACTCTGCTTCTTCTGAAATGGTTAAATCCAGTTTGTCCCCCTGAAAAGCCAAAACGTCTACCCTGTAGAAAATCATAAAACCCTAAACTTGCAGTCGGAAATCAAATAAAAGTTTAACCCTAAAACAATAAGATGAGAAAGAACATGTTAATAAGTATGCTGCTGCTTATGGTAGTGAATGTGTTTGCGCAAAGCGAACGATCGAAAGTCTGGGTTTCTGACCTGAACAACGGAAGGTATAAATACCTGTATGATAACCTTCCGTTTAATATGCCAATTCTGGAACGTCCTCAGTTTCCTGAAACGACAGTGAATATAAAAGACTTTGGGGGTATTCCGGATGGTATATACCTAAATACCAGCGCTTTTGAAAAAGCACTCACCACATTGGCAGAAAAAGGAGGAGGTACATTGATTGTCCCTAGTGGTATCTGGTTTACAGGACCTATTGTTTTGCGCTCGCATATCAACCTGCATCTGGAAAAAGGCGCACTGATTCTTTTCTCCCCGGATTTTGATCATTATCCTTTGGTAAAAACCGTTCTCAAAGGGTTAGATATTCGCAAGTGTCAATCACCTATTTCAGGGCGTGGACTTGAAAACATAGCTATCACAGGCGAAGGTTCGATTAATGGTTCCGGAGAAGCATGGCGCCCACTGAAAAAATACAAGGTAACCCAACAGCATTGGGACAAAGTAGTAAAGTCCGGAGGATTCTTGAAGGATCCTGGATACTGGGTACCTTCCGAAAAATCATTGCTTGGCGAGAAGATGAATGCTAATGTGCCCCGAAAAGATATGACCGAAGCCGATTGGCTGGCCGTGAAAGATTATCTAAGGCCGGTTATGGTAAGCCTGATCGAATGCAAAAATGTACTTCTGGAAGGTGTGCTTTTTGAGAACTCACCCGGCTGGAATATACACCCGTTAATGTGCGAGAATGTAATTATCGACAGTATTTCCGTAAGAAACCCCGGGTACTCGCAGAATGGCGATGGGTTAGATCTTGAATCCTGTCTGAACTCCATCGTGATAAACAGCAGCTTTGATGTAGGCGATGATGCGATCTGCATTAAATCGGGTAAGGATGAGGACGGACGTCGCAGAGGTCGGCCCACTGAGAATGTGATTATCGACAACTGTAAGGTATTTCAAGGTCACGGTGGTTTTGTGGTTGGAAGTGAAATGTCTGGAGGAGTGAGAAACATATCTGTATCTAATTGCCAATTCATGGGTACTGATGTGGGACTGCGCTTTAAAAGTTGTCGTGGACGTGGTGGAGTGGTAGAGAATATCTATATCCGAGATATCAATATGTTCAATATAGTCACCGAATCCTTTCTGTTTGATTTATATTATGGTGGAAAATCTGCATCCGAGTCGCTTGAAGACGGTGACGAAACACCTGTATCAGAAAAGATTCCCGTAGTAGATGAAAAGACCCCTTGTTTCAGGAATATCTATGTAAAGAATCTGACCTCGCGGAATGCTCGCAGAGCCATGTTCTTTAATGGGCTTCCCGAAATGAAAATATCGAATATTAATGTCGAGAATGTGACGATAATGGCTACGCTTGGTGCTGAATTGGTGGAGTCGAAAGACATTACGTTCAAGAATGTAAAGATCATACCCTTACAGGGCCCGGCTCTGATCCTTAGAAACGTAGATGATCTTCGGGTTACCGGACTCGAATACCCTTCGACATTGAAAGAAGTGGTGAAGAAAAGCGGTAAAAATAATCGCATACACTTGCCAAAAGGTCTGTAAAAAGGAAAATGAATAACCAAAAAGTAATAACATGAAAAAGACTTTAATACTGATAGCTATCGCCTCTGTTTTGTTCCTGAGTTGCAAAAACGGAAAAGGGGAAATCGAAATATCGAACATACCGGAGCGGGGGTTCTATAGTACCCGTGCGGCAGAGAAGTGGGAAGAATCACTCGTAACCGGAAACGGAACAATGGGAGCGATGATTGCAGGAAACCCCTACAATGAATCCATTGTATTTAACCATGCGTTATTGTATCTGCCCCTTTTTGAACCTCTGAAACCAGTGAGCCAGGGTAAACATCTGGAGCATATCCGTTGGATGATGCTGAACGGTAAGTATGCTGAGGCTTCGCAGTTTGTAGTTGATCTGGCTAACTCCGAAGGATACAATGGAAAACATGCAACGGATCCTTTTATACCTGCTTTCCGGATGAATGTGGTTAGCGATTCGTTGAAAGTAAAGAACTACGCCCGCACGGTCGATTTTACCACCGGTGAGGTGGAAGTAAAATGGGAAGACGAAAACGGCGTTTACAGTCGGCAAACTTTTATATCGAGACCCGAAAACGTGGTTGCTATCCGCCTACGTTCCAATGATGGCGCGTTTATCAACACCTCGTTAAACCTGTCTCAGATCACTACGCACGATGAGGGGCGGCGGAAGAAGTTCAAATTGGGAGACAACCTCGGTATTGAAAAAGTTGAATCAACTGCAGTAGATAACGCGCTAACTTTCCGGGCATGGTATGAAAGAACTTGGGAGGGCAGTTTCAAAGGATACGAAGGGGTTGTGAAAGTGGTAAAGAACGATGGAACCCTAAGTGTAGAATCCAACAACCTGATTATAAACAATGCCACCGAAGTCTTGTTGCTGGCACGTGTTGAACCATCTACAGATATGGATCATTCCATAGCTGACGCTATGAGTAGTGCGTTGAGCACACTTCCAGACAATTATGAAAAACTGCTCAATACCCACCAGAAGGTACATGCTGATTTGTTTGAACGCGTCTCGCTCGATCTGAATGCAACGGATGCCGATCGCCGGAAATCTTCGGAAGAATTATTGGCGCTCGGAGGTGGTAGTCCTGCATTGATAGAAAGGCTCTTTGATGCAGCACGCTATAATGTACTGTGCGCAACAGGGGTGAATCCGCCAAACCTTCAAGGTATTTGGGGAGAAACGATGACCGCGCCGTGGTCGGGCGATTACACTACGAATGGCAATCTGCCGGTAGTCATCTCGCACTATCTTCAGGCCAATACACCCGAGTTGATGCTTCCTCTTTTCAATCGGTTGGAAACCTACATGGACGATTTCAAAGTCAACGCCCGGGAATTGTATAATTGCCGGGGTATCCATGTATCTTCCCGTTTCAGCACCCATGGATTAAATAACCACTGGGATGCTACCTGGCCTATGACATTTTGGACAGTTGGAGCTGCATGGTATTCACTCTTCTATTACGATTATTACCTGTATACGCTGGATGAAGACTTCCTGCGTAATCGTGCCTTGCCATTTATGGAACAGGCGGCATTGTTTTACGAAGACTTCCTGAAGGAAGAGAAAGATGGGAAATATATCTTCAACCCCTCGTATTCTCCTGAAAACCACCCGGCAAATAGCAAAAGTCAGGCCTGCATTAATGCCACCATGGAAATCATGGGAGCCAATGGCTTGCTGCGCACGGTTATCGAAGCCAGTAGAGTACTGGGTGTAAACGAAGATAAGATTCCGGTATGGCAGGCCATGCTGGCGAAGATACCTCCCTACGAACTCAATGAGAATGGAGAAATACGCGAATGGATGTGGAACGACCTGAAAGATAATCATAATCACCGCCACGCCTCGCAACTCTTTGGGTTGTACGATCTGCATGATCCGCTGATTATGAATAATGAAGCATTGAGAATGGGATGTAAACGCACCATCGACAGAAGAATGGAAATCCGCCGACAGGACAATGGTGGTATCATGGCTTTCGGTATGTGTCAGTTGGCTTTTACTTCTGCCGCATTAGGAGAAACGGAAACCACATTCGACATGTTAAAATGGCTGGGCAACAGTTATTGGAACAATAATTTGGTATCGACTCATGATCCGAAAAAGACATTCAATGTAGATATCTGTGGTGGTTATCCATCATTGGTAATGAAAATGTTGGTGTACTCCGAGCCGGGAGTAATATCGCTTTTACCTTGTACTCCTGAGGAATGGTCTAAGGGGACAATCAAAGGAGTGGCACTACGCGGAGGAATACGGATGGAAGCACTGAACTGGAGCGGCCAGGGAGTGCAGGTGTTGCTTATATCTAAGACAGACCAGACAGTGAAACTTGAACTGAGAGGACAACAAAAGAAAGAAATCAGTTTGAAGGCCGGCGAACCGGTGAAACTGTCTTTATCGTAGTATGTTTTATGTACTGTCGTTTAAACGCAAGTGCTCGAAAACGGAGCGGTTGATGGAACTTGCGAGGGGACAACATTTGCTCACGATAATACATACTATTTCCATCGCGGAAGTAGTATATACGCCACACACGGTTACGGCCCGACCGCTATCCAACTGAAAATCGTAAATAATACAATATATATTAAAAATAAAAGAATATGAGAAGTGTTATTATTATTATTATTATCACAATACTAACATTTGACACTGCTATTGCTCAATCGGGCAACTGGTTATCTGACCCTGAATTGCGTATATTGAAAGCTTTCCCTGGTGCGGAGGGCTTCGGAGCAGAAACCACTGGTGGAAGAGGTGGACGGGTTTTATACGTAACCCGTTTGGACGATGACCTTAACAAAGGGTCTTTTCGTTGGGCTGTAAATCAGACAGGCCCTCGTATAATTATGTTTAAAGTTTCAGGACGCATCAAGTTAACAAGTAGTATTTCAATTCGCAATGGTGATTTGACTATAGCAGGGCATTCTGCTCCTGGCGATGGTATCTGTATCTCCGATTATACGGTAAACGTAAGCGCCAGTAACGTAATCATTCGTTATATGCGTTTCCGTATGGGTGATGAAGCAAACCATGAAGGGGATGCGATTGAGGGGCGTTACCAAAAAAACATCATCATTGACCATTGTAGTATGAGCTGGAGTACCGATGAATGTGCTTCATTTTACAACAACGAAAATTTTACGCTGCAGTGGTGTATTCTTTCTGAAAGTTTACGCATATCTGCACATGATAAAGGCGCACACGGTTACGGTGGTATATGGGGTGGCAAACGGGCATCGTTTCATCATAACCTTTTGGCGCATCACGATAGTCGTAATCCGCGTTTCGGTGCATATGATCCTAAAGGTGACAGGGTGGAGAGGCCATCGGGCCTGACAGATTTCCGAAACAACGTGATTTACAATTGGGGCAGCAACAGTGGCTATGGCGGCGAAGGAGGAAATTACAATATAGTAAATAACTATTATCAACCCAGACAACAAAACGATAGCAATGCACGTATTTTTCGTGCCGACCCTGATCGCCCAGGTGGGGGCGTTGTAGGTATGTATGGTGTGTTTTATGTGGCAGGCAACGTGATGATGAACACCGATGGCACCATCAATACAAAGGTAACCAACGATAATTGGAACGGGATGCAAGCCAATAAAGACATCGTAAATCCAGGCAACATAAGATCGAATAGGGAGTTTGAAAAAGGTGTGATAACTACGCATACAGCCGAAGAAACATACGGATTAGTACTTGCTGATGCCGGTGCAAGCCTTCATCGTGACGCGACCGATATAAGAGTGATCCATGAAGTGCGCAACCGCTTAACGCCTGTTCGTGCATCGGGGAAAAAAAATAGCAAAGGTGCCACTAAAGCGGGATTGATTGATACACAAAATGATGTTGGCGGATGGGATGCATACAATAGTGCTCCCAATCCTGTAGATACCGATGGCGATGGCATTCCCGATGAATGGGAAATTGCCAATGGTCTCAATCCAAATGACTCTGCTGATGGAGCCGTAACTAATCTTTCGGGGGCATATACCAATTTGGAAGTATATCTGTATAACTTGTTAAGGAAAACAAAATAATCAACATGCGTATTGCGAAAGCGATTTCCATGAAGGGTCGTAAGACCCTTCCATCATTTTTTCGTTTTGTAGCGTACTTTTATGGGGTTATTGTCAATAAGCCAAGATATCCCAAAGGTCACGGATACGCTGTTCGGGATCCCATTTACCACCGAATGTCCAAAGAGCAGTGATGCCATGAAACACTGTTGTATCTTCGGCTTCTTGCAAGTTGTTTTGCATCCAACCGCTGTTGCCTCCTTCACGGTAACAGTTATAGTAATAGGTGCGTTTCCCCCACGGACAGGGGTCGAGGACTTTATCCGAATAGGCATAACCGATATTGCAGTTGAGCACTTGTTCCGACATTTTGCAATTGACAAGAAAGAATTGGGCATCGTGGTGATAGCGCCCAAGCATAGTCGGCGATTTGGCATCAAAAGACGAGTTGGTGATTACCAGTTTCTTGCTTTTATCACCTCGCCCATCGTGCCAAATCATGGCTCGTCCATCGCCATAAAAACGGCAGCGTGTGGCATAGCACCATCCGCGCGGGCAGAGAAAATCAACACCCGGACAACGGAGGTAGAGATCGGCATGATAGTACATTCCGTTACTTTTCGGTGCCCAAAGCGAAAGCGCATCGTTGCCATCGGCCCACACATTGCAATTGATGACGATGGTGCGTGTGGCACGTCCGAAAATAGACATTTGGTGAGTGGTTGTGTTCTCAATGGTAGTTCCGTAGTTATTATACACCGTCAAGCCGCTGATGATACAGTCGTTGGCATTTTCTTGCAACACAATCACTCCATTGCCAACGGGGTGTCCATGATATTCGGTAATGGCGCGCGTCTTGGCAATTTCGGCCAACACAATCCTGGTACTATCTCTATTTTCACCAACCAAAACAATATTGGGACGGTCGATGATCACTTTTTGATTATAGGTTCCTTTTAATAGGAATATTTTGAAGGGTGAAGTGGGTTTTTCGGGCGCTTTCTCGATGGCGGCTTGGATGCTCTCGCCCGGTTTCACCACTACATCGAAAGCGGTTCGGTCAATCGTTGGTCGGCGATACATTTCAATATGTCCGTTCTCATTCGCTCCTTTTGTATTCAGGCTCACACTCACTTTATTTTTAGGATCGTATTTTGCAGCCCAGCTATCATACAGGGCAAAGAGTTCGGCCGGCCGATTGTTGTACCAACTATAACCGGTGCGACGTTCTACTCCGATTTCCTCTAATCGACGCCGTGGCAAGCCATCCCGATCGCAGACATACGGTTCGCAATATTTCAAGTCATAAAATCGGCCCCATATTGGCTTGGCTTGAGGGTCTTCCACCAGGCGGGTATTGCGCTCGGCTTGTCCTCGTCCCGAGCGTTCGATTCGCAAACCGGTAAGTTTGTAGGTATCGAACCACCGCATGGCTCCGTGGATGGCTCGTTTTACACGCGCATCAGGTTTGTGAAGCTGCATCAGCAATTTCACGATGCCGGAGCTTTCTGCCGAGCAATACGAGGGCAGTTCATAAGCTCGTGCCGATGTCGGCTTAAACGTTTCGCGGTCGTGTTGTTGGCACCATATAGTGGGTTGCCCATCGACTACAATCTGTGTTGCCAGGATGCAATCTATCCCCTTATCGAAGGCTTTGTTGAGTTTCTGACGCATTTCCTTATCGATCAGGTCGCCATCATAAGGCGATTGGGAAGTCATCATATTGTTCAGTAACTCCAGCGTATTAACTATTGCATCATCATTGAACGTGATATGTATTTGATAGCCACGCATCTCCGGCCAAAATTGAGGCCACCCGCCATTTTCGTACTGACCGCTCAAAAGATATTCTACCGCCAAACGAAAAGCATCGCGATAGCGTACATCCTTTGTTTGTTGATAAAGACGCGCCAAATAGGCCATCTGCATGTTGGTGGCGCCATTATCAATTGTTGAGTCGTTGCGGCGTGATTTTTGCGATAATACTTGCGCCAGCTCTTCACTACTCATTTTTTGGGTCATATCGATATTCTTTGGCCAACCGCCGGTACAGCGCTGATAAGCCAGCACCTGTTCACCTATGCGTTGAGCTTCTTCTGTTTTAAAGAATTCGTTGTCTGTTTCGCGCAAGGCGTTTCTCCGGGGCGTTTGTTGTGCTGTTGCCGATGAAATAATCATCAGAAGGCCTATCAGCATGGAAACGATCGATCTCTTTTGGAAAAATAAGATTTGTTTCATGACTTTAGTGTTTAAATCCCAATTAAAAACCTTTTTATTAGGAAACTTAATTATCGCTTGATGCTACAAAATTAGCCTCTATTCAATTTGAATAAACGCACGATTTGTTCAAAAAAGTGTATTTATTGATATTTTAACTCTCTTTTGCATCCTTACCTTTTAAGTAGACTACTCCAAACGCACGTTGCATTTCTCCAAACAGCGCGTTGCATTTGAGTAAACAGCACGTTGCATTTGCCTCAACAGCACGTTGCTAATTCGAAAATGCACGTTGCATTTTGGTAAACACCACGTTGCATTTGGATGGGTACAAACCGGGCAAAACAACAATTGCAAGTATGTAGTTTAATAACTTTTGCTTCAAATAACTCTAATGAATATTTTGGGATAAAATCAGAGGAGCTGTTTTTCTTACGAAACAGCCCCTCTTCTCTTGCATGTCTAACAAAACTTCACAGCCTCATTTTTATATGGTATCCATTTACCTTATTGTCTCCAACGTTGGTCACCAATACCTAATTTGTATATTTGAGAGTTTATTACCTTATCGGTTTTGTTGTAATAAAGATTAACTCCATGTTCGCCGCCCGTGCCATCCAGCGCATCGGCGCGATGCATATACTGCTGAAAAGGACTGTTCTTGTGCGGAGGGTTGGGATTTACCATCAACTCTGTGGGCGAGATATTATCGGCTGTAACCACCAAACTTCCGTTCAGCGTAGCCGAACTATTGTTTACCAATCTACCAAAATTGTTGCCGGTACCATTCCACGGATTCGAACTGAATATCTGACCATTGGTTAAGAATGCATTGGTCGAATAGTTGTTCTCAAAATTCAACGTTACGTGTGCCGATGTGCCATCTTCCATAGCCATGGTGTTACGGATGTCGGCACCCCCTGCTCCTAACGAACGGTCATCACCATCTTGTTTCGTCAAAATAATCAGGTTCTTCTTCACATTGTACACGCTTCCATTAGGCAGATTGCGCATGTTAAACAGATTGCCCGGAGCGCGGGTGTTGAAGTTGACCATCGTATTGTTTTCGAATGTGATATTCCAGCTTATTCCGCTTCTCCATGCCGACTGTCGGCTTTCATCTAAGAGTGTTGGGAACGTACAATCGAAGAACGTGTTGTTACGAACCACAAAGTCTTTCCATAGATTGGAGTTGGGATTGTTGCCCGAACCGGCAATCCATGGGTAACTTCCTCCGGTGTTGCCAAAGTATCCACAATCGAAGAATTGGTTATCTTCAATCAATACATGATCCCAGATTTTGTAGTTTGGCCCTTGCTCGCGGAAGAAACCACGAACCAAATGTCTGAAAGTACAGTTTTTTACAACGAGGTCTTCCAAATGTACAGCCATACCATTAGAATGCATGTTGATGAAGTAATTTCCGGTAATGTTACCTTTTCCGGCAATGTTGTCGCCATAGGTAAGCGCTAATGGGCAATCGAAATCGATATCATAGAATTCAAGCATCTTCATGTAGATTTCACCTCCTTCGCCGGCTTGTGGTGGGCGACCAAAGTTCAGGTTGGCGGCTCTAACATCTAGCCCTTCCATATGCATACCTCCCAGCAATACTCTGGCACGTTTTCCGGCAGCCACATCTTCCGGATTGGTACGAAGCACAAACCCTTTACAAGTGGTAATACTGTTGAATATACAGTATGTTTTTCCACCATCCAAGTAGTATTCCTGGCCTTCGGCAAGGTCTACGTCCGAGATGAAATCGGTCAGCATATTGTCAATGCGCATAGCATCCCACTTCAGCGCAATTTCGTGTTGTTCCATGGCTCTGGTGTATCCTTCCGGGGTTTCAAAGTCTTCGCGAATGGGCGCATCCATATTGTGTGTTACCAAAATAGGTTCGCCCGGCTCACCATCCGAACGAGAAGAATAGGTGTTATAAAAAGCATCCCATTGAACTTTTACATTCTCGTTGCGTACATTGATTACATAAACCGAGTTCTTCTGAAGACCATCGATATCGATATATCCTCTGTTGAAGTCTTCTGTAGTCAGTTTGTACTTCTTCCACTTATCGCCTACGGTCGATTCGGGATTGTTTGGAGAAGCTGCTACTTCCAACCATTGATAAACAAAATTATCATTATCATCTATTTCGAATCTTTCGCGATAAACCTTCTGATCATCGGGATTAACTCCTTCGATAAGGTCGTTAAAATGCCGTTTCAGTATCACGCGCATGGTTGATTCTGTAGTCTGTGAGGCATCTACCGATACACAGAACGGAGTGGCATAGCGGTTGGCGGTGGTAATGCCGAGATATTCTGCCCACTGGCGGCCATTACCATGCCCGTACCACTTGGAGGCATGCGAAAAATCAGTTACGTTATCGTCTTTTTTCGAAAGTACACGGATAGCGAAACGGAAGTCGGTAGAGTATTGTTGATCTTTGACAACCAGGTCGAGCACATCCGGTCCTACAATCGTGTCGAGCAGTAAAAGTCCTTCATCAGCCGAAGTTCCCCAAGCCTCTGCCCCATGCGATACGTTGGGCTGAAGTGCTTGGCGAATCTGGAAACCGGCGCAGTCGTTTACGCCATACCAATATAGGTGGATATCGTTGCCGTTGGGTCCTTCGGTTTTACTGTTGTAAGGATAGTCCTCTCCTTTACCTCTGTTGGCATCGCAGATGAACATCGTCATCCACTCTCTGTTTGTTTCTGCTGCAGGCCCATCGTCATCCTTACAGGAATAAAATGAAAAGCCCGACAGGATCATCAGTGTATATAAAAGATATTTTTTCATAAATAAATTCTCCTTCCTTTAATCATTATTTATAACCATAAGAGTTTTTATAAGCACCTGCCGAACGCTGGATGGCGGCGTTAGGATAAGGCAAGATGTAACGTACTACGGGCAATGCATTGATTTCGGGGATGGTTTGCCCCAATGGCTCTGTTACTCCGTTTCTTACTAAATCAATGGTACCGGTTTCGCTATGACGGATATAACCGTAGAACGAATACTTACATTGGTTGGCTACGATGGAGTTGTTTCCCCATTGAAAGAAACTGGCCGTTTCCCACGTTTTCCCTTCAATGCCGGCAACCGAAACAGCAGGGCGCCCTGCTCTTTTGTACGGATTGAAAATATAAAGAATGTCGAGTGTTTTATTCGGATACGGATAACCAAAAACTGCATCCTCAGACACTTTCCACTCTGCGGTGTTTTGTGGCAGCACATGGTAATAGATTTCATCGGGCAGGTCATACAAATATTCGCCGCAATCATCGTGTTCATGAATAGCATCTTCAAAACCACTGGAGGCTCCGGCGTTGCCCATAGCCACCGACAGATAGCGAAGGAAGCTGTAAACCAGTTCGCGACTGTAAAGGTTGTTGCGAACCAAATCGCGCCAGCGCATATTTTCTCCGGCAAATTCGAACTTACGCTCATCAAGTACGGCTTTCAGAAAGTTTTCTTTCGAAGAGGCTGATTTGGCAATGTAGATAGAAACATCGCCTTGGTTTTCGAAAGCGCGTGCACGAACTTTGCGAAGCGATTCCTGGGCTTGGGCGGTAGGTCCTTCCAATTCGTTAATGGCTTCGGCATTCATCAACAAGACATCGGCCAAACGCATATAGGGATAGTTAATTCCGGTATTTTCCGTACTGGTATCGGTGAACTGTCCCGGGTTGGACCACAACTTGGACCATTTGTTGTTGTGTACCGTATAGTCGGCACGAATCAAACAAGAGTCTTGTGTAACATTGTCTTTCCCGTTTCCATAATACCAAAGACCGTTGACGAAGTCGCGACGCTTGTCGTTTTCATCGAATAAGTAACGATAGAATGCGTTTAAACGGGCATTACCACTGGCACCTCCCCAAGTGTTCTTTCCTAAGGTTCTTCCTTCGGTAATGGTTGATGTAGGCCCTTGAATGTATCCGGTGCCGCCGGTAGATTCTCTCGCAAAAGGAATTTCAAAAATAGGATCGCCGTTGGCTACCACCTCGAAATTACTTTCTTTTGTAAATACATCTTCGTAAGAATTTCCCAACCGATGTGGGCTGTTGTAAATAACCGAATCGGTGTAGAGTTTGGCAATCTGGTAGTATTCTTGATAATCTTGTGGGCGCTTCATTACTCCATAGCTGGAGGGGACATCTTCTTGAGGATGCAACGAATATCCGCCAGCGGTTAGCGCGATGCGAGCAATCAGCGACCATGCAAATTCTTTCGAGGCGTGTTCTACGGTTGTAACAGCCGATGACCGCATTTTCGGTGCAATGGCTTTCAGGTCTTCAATGAGTTCTTTCTGAATTTCTTCGCGGCCGCGTATCGGAATAACAAAACCATCGCCCAACTCCGAAGCCGCCACCAGGGTAAAAGGAATATCGCCAAACATCACCACTAAGTCATGGTAAACCATGGCACGAAGGCAAATAGCTTCACCCATTGCTTGTGTAATATCGGCATCATTTTCATCGTAGAGTTCGCTGGCTCTTATACCACGAAGAAAGCGGTTGGCATATTCGATGGCTTTGTAAGCCGCTTGCCAATATGAATTAATCTCCCCCCCTTCGCTGTCGCAATCAAAACGCGCATAGCTGTTGTGGGTGGACATGTTGCCTGTAAATATCAGCATATCGACATCGCTATTCAGCACGAAGGTTCTTTGATAGGCGGTGCCGTAGAGATTTTTTTCCAAAATAGAAGCGTAGATTCCATTCAATGCACGATCTATTTCCGTTTTTTGGCTAAACACAAATTCTTCAGTATAGCTCGATGGAGCATCTACCTTGAGAAAATCGTTGCACGATGTCAATGCGATTATAGCCAATCCTGTACATAGTATATTTTTTAATTTCATCGTTTTTTCGGTTTTTTTAGAATGTAATATTTGTACCCAATACGAAACCACGGCTACGTGGGTAACGGTTGTAGTCCATACCACAAGTCAACCCGGTCTGAACATCCACTTCGGGGTCATAACCCGAGTATCCGGTGATGATAAACAGGTTGGAGGTCGATACGTAGAAACGTGCTTTCGAGATACCCCATTTGGCGGTGATTTTGGTTGGCAATGTATAACCAATTGTCAAGTCTTGGCAACGCAAAAACGAGCCGTCTTCGATGAAATAGGAATGAGTAATCTTTCTCGTTACGTCTACCGGGCTCCAAAGTGTACGACCTGCGTTCAGTTCTCTATACATATCTACTGATCCATCGATAAAGTAACATTTGTACATACATTCTCCATCGCCATCGCGGGTATAAATCCATCCTTGCTTGTCGAATTTAGAAAGGGCATTAAAGAATTTCTTATCATTACCTTCCGAAGATGAAAGCTGATAGGCTGTTGCATTGTTTACATCGAAATCGACCATAAAGTTGAAGTTCATCGTAAAGTCGAAGTTTTTGAATTGCCCACTAAGCCCAAAACCTCCCTGAAACTTTGGATTGGTGTTGCCAATAACGGTACGGTCGTTTTCGGTGATGTATCCATCGCCGTCAAGGTCTTTAAATTTAATTTTGCCGGGAAGCGTGGCTATACCGGAGTTTGAATTGCCCGAAATGGTGTTAATCACGGTTTTAGAATGTTCTACACCATCGGGGTCAACGAGCGGTTGATCTTTGTTTGTTCCGTTATCAACAGCACTCGACCCCCAAGGCATAGCATGATAGTTGTTGGACGGGTCGAAGAAGAATTCGTCCATTGAATAAATTCCATCGTATACAAAACCATAAATCAAACCCACTTCATCGCCCACACGTAGACAATAGTCGTTGTAAGACGACTTCCAACGGTCGTTCTGATCCCAAATCACATCGTCCGTACCATTGAGCTTATCAATCCTTCTCTTGTTTATACCCATCGAGAAGTTGCCCGAAAGCACATAATCTTTTCCTCTAAGAATGTCGCCTGATATGCTTAGCTCAATTCCCTTGTTGGTTACCTGACCAATATTTTGCATTTGGCTAGTGTATCCGATAGCCGATGGAATGTCCGAGCTGTAAAGCAAATCTCTCGTGGTGTTCCAATACACTTCGGGCGTAATGGTCAACCGATTGCCGAACAGTGCAATGTCGGCAGCGAGGTTGCGGGTAAGCGTAGTTTCCCATTTGATGTCTCGGTTGGCAAATTTAGCCCCTCCCTGGTTGCCATACCATTGTTCGCCAAATTGCGTAGATTCGCCAAATCCGGGTCCGCCGGTTGAGTTGATGTCATACAGCGAACGCCACAGATTATTGTCGATACGGTTGTTACCCGCCAAACCAATAGCTGCACGAAGTTTCAATTGGTCTATCCAAGGCATGCTGTCCATAAAACCTTCTCGCGAAATGTCCCATGCGCCGGCTACCGAAGGGAAATATCCCCACTGGTTGCCCGGGGCAAACCGTGTAGAGCCATCGGCACGTATAACAGCCGAGAATAGATACTTATGATCGTAGTTATAGGCAATCTGCCCGAAGTAAGAAGCCATACGGTCGGGTGTAGAGAGCGAAGAATCCGATGTTTTAGGCGTACCAAAGCCCATGTTAGCCCAAGCCTGTTTGGCTTCGAAGTCGAAAGGGAAATAACGGTTTTCTTGTGTGTTCCTTTTTTCTTGACTGTGGTAGATTTCTTGTCCTAAAAGGAATGAGAAATCGTGCAGGTCTTTCAACTTCAGTCCGTAGCTGGCGGTGTTTGTCCATCGGTAGTTGAATGTTTGTCTCTTCTCGACCTTAGCCACCGGCAACATGTTGTTTTTTTGCCCCTCGCCTGTCAATGCACCCCAGAAACGATACTGGTCGCCCCATTTCAAACCAATGGTTCCTTCTGTGCGAAGCACAAGACCCTTAACGGGTCGCCATTCCAACGAAAACGCATTGCTGTAATCGTAAGCATATTTGTTTTGCTGATTGATAGCGATGTCGCTCTTGGGGTTGGTGTAGGTGAACAGTCCTTCTTCGTTTGGGTCGGCATATGAAGGGTCAACGTATCCATATTCGCGCAACCCATTGGTCGGACGATATTTGAGTACATCAATGATACCACCTGTACCGATGTTATCTCCACCTGCACCTTCATCGCGGCGGAATGAGAACTTAGGGTTAATCTGCAAAGTAAGATTCTTATTAAGTTCAATGGCAGTTTTAAGGTTCAGGTTGGTGCGGCGTACACCCGACCCCATGATAATACCTTTGTCTTCACTCTGTGTAAGCGAAAGGTTAAAACGTATACTCTCCGTACCTCCACCTACAGAAACGTTGGTCGAGTAATTGAATGGATGCTCGCTCATCACAACATCTTGCCAATCGTGGGTGGGCAAGGTGTTGTACATATCGAGGTCTTGCGGATTACCAAAGTTGGCACGAAAGAATTTCGCATTGGCAGAACGGCTACCATTGCTTGCCGACCATTCATATTGATAGCGTGCAAACTGAGCGGCGTTCATCATATCGAGCTTCCGAACCAATCGGCTTGTTGATATGTTTGAGTTGACACTTACCTGTATCTTGCCTGCTTTGGCCGATTTGGTCGTTACCACAACTACACCATTACCCCCTTTGGCACCATAGATAGCTGTAATAGAAGCATCTTTCAATACATCGATCGAGGCAATATCCGTAGGCGGAATATCGTTGATGTTGCTCACCTGAAAACCATCGACAATATAAAGCGGTTCGTTGCTTTGCGTTACCGATGTACCTCCACGTACGCGAATGTTAATATCGGCACCCGGCGCACCATCGACAGTAGTTACCTGTACACCGGCAATCTTACCCTGTAACGCCACAGCAGCCGATGTAACCGGTACTTGTGCCAGCTTCGCACCCGAAATAGAACCCACAGAACCCGTCAGGTCTTTTCTTGCTTTGCTGCCGCCATAACCGATAATGACTACCTCTTCGAGTGCTTGCTGATCGTCCTTTAAGAAGATTTTCAAGTCCTGACCCGCTACGGCATCTATCTCCTGGCTTATCATGCCAATATAGCTAACCAACAGTTTCTTCCCTTTGGGTACACTAAACGAGAAGTTTCCATCAAAGTCACTGATTGTTCCACTTTTAGGGTTGTCTTTTTCCGTTACACTTGCGCCGATAATAGGCTCTCCCTCCGAGTCAAAGATTGTACCTTTTACAGTAACCGACTGGGCAAGCACTCCAATAGGCGCTATGAGTAGCAGCGCCAAGAACAGGAATAGTTTGCCCCTCATCCCATTTTTTTGTTTCATAATAGTATTACTTGGTTAAACAATTAAGAATTTAGTTCTGATTAAGCTTGAATGAATTTACCCAGCATTAATTTTCCTGCAATATTCGCAAAAGAAAATAATCCAGAGGGGTATTATTTAATCTAAAAGGTTTTTTTTTTGGTATTTTTTAGTAATCCTAAAATCTGCAACTGAATTTCTGCAGTTGATTGGGTACAAACACCTACGTTGTACCGGCACAACACCTGTGTTGTATTAGTATGCTCTAAACACGAAAAGTAAATCTATATAGAAGGTTTTGGGCTCCATTTTTTTTAGTATTTTTGCTCAAAGTATTTAATATCATAAAAATGAAAAAAATATTATTAATAATATCATTGGCATGTTTTGCGGGTATCGTATCGGCACAATCTGAAATGCCGGCAGATACCATCACACGAATGAATACTAGTGGTAATCAAGTTCAATTCGGTGAATTTCTTATTGATATGGAATTACTAAAACCACCTCAGTTACCCGAGATAACACATGAATTCGTTTTTGGTCAGACCCCTGTAGCTAAAGATTTTAATTCTCCATTTCAACTTAATCCTAAATTGATTATTACACAAGGCAGTTTATCATACAATCATACCTATTCTGTTTTTCGTCCATTTAGTCTTCATTCTGGAAATGAACAATTGCAAATGAGTACATATACTTTCAACAACAACACTAAACTCACTCTCTACGGACAATATAATGCCGATGGCTACCGTGTACCCGATCGAAGTACTTTTCCTTGGGATAAAAACAAATTCGTAGGAGGCATGGAGATGAAATTTAATAATGGTTTCGGTATTCGTTTGGATGTACGCAGAGAAGCAAACCCTTATTTCCCCTATTAATAAATAAGGAGATAAAAAGAAAGAATCTGTATCATTATCA
>DAIMFE010000052.1:0-22709 GCA_036724805.1 Bacteroides sp. | reverse complement strand
ATTCCGATAAATTTAAAAATTGATTTTCATTCTAATTATGAAAAGAATTATTTATAGCACAATCCTGCTTGTATGTTTATCTGCAATTGACATATCTGCACAAGAACAAAAATTACGCTTTTACATCGAAAGCTCATATTTATTTGGCCTTGTAGAAAAAGGCGACGGATTCAAAATAAACCGTAGCGATAGTAAAATGAACGGGTTAAGTTTACATCTGTCCGCTTTATATTCTTTGTCGAAAGTAATTTCTATTGGAGGTGGATTAGGATTAGATAGATATAATAACCCGGGATATAATACACTACCATTTTTTCTTTCAATGCATTGCATGCCAATTTCCATGAACAGGAATATTTACGCTTTTACCAACATTGGTTATGGTATTGGTGGTGGAGATTTTACTAAAGGGAAAATGTGTGATTTGGGTATTGGCTATAAGTTAATAATTAAACAATCATTTGGTCTGAATTTTAAATTGGGATATAATTTGAAAAGCATCAATTCGGAAGTTAAAGATTTCTGGGGAACAACTAATCTAGGCACGATTGATAGGGATCGTCATTCCATATTTATAGCCTTTGGTGCAATTTTATAATTGCCCAATAAATAAATTTTCATTCTCTATATAGAAATAAAAATGATGCTACCGAAACCGCACTCGATTTTATTAAATTAATGAAGCAAAATGCTGAAACGCGAAACATATCATTTGAAGAAACTCGTCTTCTGTCATTTCCTGATTTAGATTGACTGTCTTTCCCGTCTTATCGCTTAGAATAGTTGACTCGTATCCCTCAAAAACAGAAATCCAATTTAACTGTTAGTAATAAGTTGCGAGATAAATAATTTAAATACTATATTTGTATTGGTTTTAACCAAACAACAACTAACAGAATATTGAATATGGATACATTTACTATACAAGCTAATACCTCAGGTTCACGTGCTATCACAGTTTCAGAAGAAAATCTGCGAACAATCGAAAAATACTCGTTATTCCAGCGTTTGATAGATAGCAATGGAATAGTAGATGAACAGGTACTTGAGAAACTCCGGTTAAACATTCGTTCTCTCATTGCAGCTCAGGAAGAAGACAGCAAGGACCTTCTCGATTTATGCATCGATGTTATTTACCATAATAACATGAAAGCTTTCGGGTTGCAACAACTGATACAGTTATATTTGCAATGGCTCGCGGGTCAGGAAGATGAGGAATAAACCATGACAACTATCGACACAACTACCATAACCCGTTACAGTCCTTTGATACCTGCCCTAAAAGCAATGTTCGAAGGGAAGAAAGGGGATAAGATCCGGATTATAATGGATAACGAAGATGCCTTTAAAGATCTTAAAGAGTTTCTTTCGGAACGAGAAACAGGCTTCAGAGAAATTTATGATGAAAACCAATTAATATTACAATTCACGCTTTAACAGCAAACAAACAGACAATTACGAACAAACAGACAATTACGAACAAACGAACAATTACGAACATATAAACAAAACACACATTTTATTATGGATATTGTTTTAATTATCCTCGGAGCGATCTGTCTGCTGACAGGATTAGCAGGCTGTCTCTTACCCTTATTACCCGGTCCGCCTCTAGCGTACATCGGTATGGTATTTTTGCATTTCACAGAAAAAATTCATTTCAGCACTACCCAATTAATTGTATGGTTGGTTCTTGTTATTGTAGTACAAGTTGCCGATAATTTTATTCCGACATTGGGCACAAAGAAACTTGGTGGCACAAAGTGGGGTACATGGGGCTGTTTGGCCGGCACGCTGCTCGGCATATTTATATTTCCACCCTGGGGAATTATCATTGGCCCATTTCTAGGAGCGGCAATTGGAGAGTTAATGGGTGGAAAAGAAACTCAACATGCTATCAAAGCCGGTGTGGGCGCTTTTATGGGTTTCCTGTTTGGAACTATAATTAAATTCATGCTCTGCGGTTGGTTTACTTTCGAATTTATCCAGGCAATTGTATAGTAGATCGCAGTTAGTAGTTAGTATAATGCGAAATTAGTAACTTTGCATTCGAAATAATATTCAGTAGCTACTAACTACTAATTGCTAAATGAAAGAATATAGGTTAAACGATTGGCTGCCAACTACCAAGAAAGAAGTTGAATTACGTGGATGGGATGAATTGGACATCATTCTATTCAGTGGTGATGCCTATGTGGATCATCCTTCTTTTGGTGCGGCTGTGATAGGGCGCGTTCTCGAAGCAGAAGGATACAAGGTAGCCATCATTCCCCAACCCAACTGGCGGGATGATTTACGCGATTTTAAGAAACTTGGCCGTCCGCGGCTGTTTTTTGGAATCAGTCCGGGATGCATGGACAGCATGGTAAACA
Organism: Bacteroides sp.; assembly: GCA_036724805.1. Lineage (GTDB taxonomy): Bacteria > Bacteroidota > Bacteroidia > Bacteroidales > Bacteroidaceae > Bacteroides. Next base: position 20,337 of record DAIMFE010000052.1, on the reverse strand, counting down.
AGTACACCGCCAATAAACGCTTGCGCAGTGAAGATGCCTATACCCCGGATGGTCGTCCTGATATGCGACCGGAATATCCTACCATTGTTTACTCACAGATACTTAAAAAGCTTTATCCTGATGTACCCGTAGTTTTGGGGGGCATTGAGGCATCTCTAAGGCGCCTTACCCATTATGATTACTGGCAGGATAAACTAAGAAGAAGCATATTGTGCGATAGCGGAGCTGATATACTTATATATGGAATGGGAGAAAAGCCCATCATAGCACTGGCAAAAAGATTTCAGGAAGACAAATCCATTCCCAAAGATATTCTACAAACGGTTTATATCAGCAAACAAATAGAAAATGGAGAAGATGATATTATTCTTGCATCTCACGAAGAATGTTTGAAGGATAAAAGGAAGCAGGCTTCCAATTTTAAATACATTGAAGAGGAGAGTAACAAGTACGCGGCATCTCGTATCCTTCAACGAGTAGATAAAGAATGGGTAGTGGTAAATCCCCCTTATCCGCCTATGACACAGCAGGAAGTAGACCGTTCTTACGATCTTCCTTACACCCGGCTTCCTCACCCGAAGTACAAAAACAAACGCATCCCTGCCTACGATATGATTAAGTTCTCCATAAACCTCCACCGGGGTTGCTTTGGCGGGTGTGCTTTTTGCACCATATCAGCGCATCAAGGGAAGTTTATTAGTAGCCGTAGCAAAGAAAGTATTCTTAACGAGGTTCAAAAGGTTATGGAACTCCCCAACTTTAAAGGTTATCTTAGTGATTTGGGCGGTCCTTCGGCAAACATGTACATGATGAAAGGAAAGGATGAGAATATGTGTAAACGCTGCAAACGTCCTTCGTGTATACATCCTAAAATATGCCCTAACCTCAATACAGATCATCGTCCGCTATTGGATATTTATCGCTCGGTTGATGCGATGAAAGGAATCAAAAAGAGCTTTATCGGGAGTGGTGTGCGCTACGATTTATTACTCCACGACAGTAAAGACCCTGCTATTAATCAGGCTGCTTCAGAATACACCAAAGAACTGATAATAAACCACGTAAGCGGAAGGCTGAAAGTTGCCCCTGAGCATACCGGTGATACTGTTCTACACATTATGCGTAAACCCTCTTTCGACCAATTTGAGGCGTTCAAGAAGATTTTTGATAGAATTAACAAGGAGAATAACCTACGGCAACAGCTTATTCCTTATTTCATTAGCAGTCACCCCGGATGCAAGGAAGAAGACATGGCCGAACTTGCAGTGATCACCAAAAGATTGAACTTTCATCTTGAACAGGTGCAAGACTTCACTCCCACCCCTATGACAATTGCTACTGAAGCATTCTATACCGGGTTTCACCCGTATACACTAAAACCGATTTTCAGCGCGAAGAATCAACAGGAGAAGTTAGCGCAACGCCAATTCTTTTTCTGGTACAAACCCGATGAGAGAAAGAAAATTATAGCAGAGTTGAAGCGCATCGGAAGAATGAATCTCATCAAACAGCTGTATAAATGAGTAAATACACATACCATTTTGGGATTATTTCTGCTCAGCAATGTATTTATCAGCCTTTTCCTTCATCCTTTTCGAACGTTTTTCGCTATCCGGATGTGTAGAAAACATTTGTTGAATCTTTGATGACTTCTCTCCGCCGGCATTAAACATTTCAACAAGTTTATTCAACGCTTTAGACATTGCATAAGGATCTATTTTGTTCTCAATACTGAACTTAAACGCATAATCATCAGCGGCATTTTCTTGCTTCTGCGAGAACTGTGCGCCTGCCAACGCCTCTGCAATAGCACCAAATTCGGATTCTCCGAGCTTTGCGGCCGTATCACTGAAAGCACCCGCGGCATTCACCGCGACAGCACGCAGATAAGCGTTTTTCAAGACGTTTACCATATTCAGTATCCGGCGCAGTCAACGGATTGTGCGCATCCATCCATCCCATGTATTCTTTACTGATATTCGCAATATCAGCATCCGATAGTGTAATAGCTTTGGCTGTTTCGGTGGCAGCTTGTACAGCTTTACCCACATCAATTTTCTTCCCTCCTATCTTTATCTGTGCAGATGTTGTTAATGAAAGTCCGCATAAAAGCAAAAATGCAAAAGTAAGTTTAAGTCTCATTTGTGTTAATTATTAAGTAAATAGTTATAGCGCAAAGATACGTAAAATAAATAGAACAAGAATAAAGTACACAAAAGTGCATACATAAAAAGAGGATGTTCAAATGAACATCCTCTTTCATCAGAGCTGGAACTCTCTATTGACCCCTATCTTATTCCAGAATTACTACACGGTTAAGTTTGTTTTGTCCAAACATATTGGCTGTTCCACCATGTCCAACTAATTCAAGTTGCGATGCGCTTACGCCTTCTTTAAGAAGAGCATCGTAAACAGCCTGCGCACGTTTTTCAGAAAGTTTCTGGTTCCAGCCTGCGCTACCAGTTGCTTTATCTGCATAACCTGCGATTTTGTATTTCTTGTTCGTATTGGCTTTCATTGCCTTAGCTGCCAATTGGATGTTAACCATACCATAGTCATCTATGTTAGATTTACCAATTTGGAAGAATACCGCACGAGCGCCTGAACTATCTATATACTCTGTTTTAGTAATCGTTTCCGGTTTAACGTCTTTAATTGCATTTCTGCATGCTGCCAAATCAGTTTCTGCATCTTGCAAAGCTTTTCTGTATCTGTTGATTTCGTTTTCCAAATCTTTGGTGTCGATCTTCGATCCAACAGGGATAAATTTCTTTCCACCAAATGTATAAGAAACTCCTGCTACAGCAGAAATCGCGCCATCGGTATAAGCTCTTCCTTTTTTTCCAAAGATAGAAGGATTAACCTCACCTGTTACTTCAACAAAAATATCAAAGTATTTGCTTAAAGCAAAATCTGCGCCTAAACCGGCAGAGCCATTAACTAAAACATTTACATTGTCTTGTTTACCATAAGCCTTTGCTAATGTAAGACCAGGACCCATGAATGCATACAATGAGAATACACGATCTGGATTATATCCGGCTAACGCATTTGATACATTGAATGTTCCTTGAGCGCGTAAACTTACAAAGTGTTTGTTTTCAATATCATTATTTCTGTTCTTATCAAAAATACGATTACTCCAAGCACCGGCAACTTGTCCGCGAATACCCCAAACAGGATCTATCAATTTACCTAAAGTTACATTAATTGTTGGAGCAATAGCATCGCCAATATTTTTCCAGTTATCCGGATTAGTATTCATGTGGATACCACCGCCAACACCAATATACCAGTTGTCTGTCCAGCGTTCGCTGTAGAATTTCTCTTTTGTCTGTGCAGTAGCTGTACCAACTACACCGGCCAAAAGCAAAGATAATATTACTAATTTACTTTTCATTTTTTTAGTTTTTATTTTTTCAAGTTCTTGATCTCTGATTTGCTTTTACCACTTCAGCTATTTCAAATATATTTTATAGGTTAAGCCGCCGGTAAAATATTTCATTTTTTGCAATTCCACCTGTGCGTGCAAATGGTTGAAAAGCAAATATGTGGCACCAAACGCAAAATCCTTAGCATCATATTCTGCGATAATTTTCAAATCCGAGTGACGTGAAGGAGAATAAGTTACACCAACTGTCGGCCCGTTTAAAGGGTAATCCGCTCTGTTATTATAAAGATACGATAGATGTACACCTAATGTTTCTTTACCTATCGGAATGTGTTTTGTCGCAGCAATATAAAATCTACACCAATAACCATTACCGTCTACAGAAGATATCTGCCCTTTGCCCGATTCTGTATAAGGATCCGAAGTTCCCAGTACCACAGATGGCATGTGTTTCCAAAATTGACCTTCTTTCAACACCCGTACTCTTGCAGAGAAATATCTATCCTGATTTGTAAATTTCCCCTTGCCCACTTTCCAATCAATCCCTATGGTTTGCGACTGAAATAAGGTGCAAATATAGGCTACTTCGAGCCATGGGAAAATTGTAACATTCAGAAAGTAATTGTACGTATGGTAATTCCACCGTGATGGAGTGATCTCCTTATTCAGGAAATTTCCACCGATCATTACTGTTTTATCTGCTTGCATTTCGCCTGAAGGCGCATGCAAAAGACCTGTTGTACCATATGTTAATTGAGCCGAAAGTGCTGAATAAAAGCATATAAACAGACTTATAAAAATGATCTTTTTAAACATTAATTTCCTGTTAACTTTCGGTTCAATCTACACTGAGATAGTTGCTTTAATTAGTTATTATTGCTACCACCGTCACCACCACCGGCGTTGTTTCCACCACCATGACCACCGTGAGTATCGTGAGTGTCTACAATAGGTTCAACTGTAATATCATCAACCCAATAAGCAGAACCGGTATAAGTTTTACCATTAATTATAAACATAAACTCTTTAACAGCAATACTAATTTTTATGCTAGCACCTATCATAGTTCTACCACCAGCATAAACAGGCATATTTCTTGTAACAGTTCTTAATCCATATGATTTACCTATAGCTTTAGCAATATTTGCGACAAATTGATCTCTATCTGTAAATGCTCTAGCAGCAGCAGGCTCAGTCATAAGTTCAAAACCTTCTTGAAACTCAACTGGAACATTTGTTCTATCTGTTGTAGACTCAATAACTGCTTTATGAGTTGCAACAAGTCCGTCCTCTCCTTCAGTTATCTCAGCATCAGCAGGCAAAGACAATGCAGCAGTAATTGCCGCTTTTTCTTCAGCAGGTATAGCTGGTACAATTGGATCCAGAACAGGATCAGTAGCTTGAGATTTTGCATCAAACAATGCTATGTCACCTAGTGCAACAAAAGTTTGGCCATCACCTACAGGTGCCACAAAAACTGTTTTTTTATTATCTAAATAGCCTTCGGCTGTAACAGTAATTGTCTTTTGCCCTGATGTTTTAACATCGTGATAAAAAGATCCATTTGTTAATAGTACAGATTCTGAACCAATTGTCACTGAAGCATTTTCAATTGGCTGGCCTGTTGTTCCATCAGTAACTGAACCAGCAACATAATATGCCGCAGGCACTGGATTTGGCGGTGTTACAGTACCACCTCCTGTATTATCCAATTCTTCACTTTCGTAACAGCTAGTAAATAAAGTTCCACACACTGCCAAAACGGCTAACGCTAATTTAGCGCTGTAACCGAATACATTACTTTTCATTTTCATCTTCAATAAAATTAAAAATTTAATAATTCTGATTTAATAAAATATGGGTTAAAACTATTTTCATACATAACATTATCATCGGGACGGGCTTTAAAACCTTGCCCATATATTCTTTCATTTCCGGCATTGTACCCTATACCAAAGCTTTTTGCAGGAGTAATTCTTGGAAGATACCCTTTCCGCTTGTACTTATAAGGCGGTAATGCAAAAGCAAATCTAAAACCACCATTATACCCCCTATTACCCGCATGCTGAACTTTCATAAAATAAAGGCCAATAGAGGCATGCCTGAAATTACGTACCATATCCAAACGAGCACCATATTCGTTTCTAAAATACCTTTCGCCTTTTATGCTAAAATTAGTATTGAACTGCGCCCAATAAAAACTAGCTCCCAGGTGTCCGGTAAAAGTCCAATTCGTTCCATGATAATACTCCCAATCTCTATATTCACCGGGCTGTGTATAGCTAATCCTGGCATCGATAACAAAACGCTCATCCTTCAAAACATGCTTTGCTCTGGCATCAAAACCCCATCGAAAGCTACCAAACGTACCAACAGAACCTGTTAAAAAAGTATTATATGGTAATCTAACCGTTTGAGAAAGCGTAACAAAACCCGGGCGTATTTGCTCGTATCTTCTCCCGTAATCATTTATAATTGGGAAAATTACCTGCCCTGTTAGTTTCATTCCCTTCCACAAAGAGATTTCAACTGCCGGAGATGCGTTAAGAACTATTTCATAGATCACTGATAAACGATAATTTCTGAAATAAAATTCCGGATACACAACAATATCCACTTTGTACAAGGAGCTGTTCTTTCTCTTTGCTTTGCGAATTTTTTTCCAACTATTACCCAAATCATACTTTACTTCCCAATCTTGCCGCATAGCCTTCACTGCACTATCGGCAATAACGGGTTGATAATTAAGAGAAATTTGTGGAACATTGTTTTCCACCACGATAACTCTACATGATTTTTTTTCGGGTAAACCGGATTCTTGTATTAAGTCAATAGCCTTTCCAACACCAACGCCATTCAACCGATAAGGAGTATTCTCGAATACAAAAACCCTTTCTTCATCATCTTCGATCCAGGAAACATTTTCAAATCCCATATCAACTAATGCTTTTGCAACAGAATCTCCTGACTGACCATACCCACTTAAGGGAATTAAACAAAAAAATAGAACAATTCTATGCGCAATTTTGTTAAAAATGAGTTTGTTATTCATTTAGATAAATGTTAACCGCCGATTCATCCTTTAAACTCTATTTAATAAAATAAAGTAAAACTAGGTGCAAAAATAGACACATTTTTAATAATACCAAAGAAAACCATAATAAAAAGGAGAATAAAATATCATTTTTTTTTGTTAACCTTCCTTTTTCGCCAAAAACAGACAAAAAGGCGAATAAACAGTATAAATTGCCGAATTTCCAACATTATTTAGCGCACGCTACCCCCAAATGTTTCTAGTTCAAATGCACGTGGCATTTCTCCCAACAGCACGTTGCTTTTTCTCAACAGCACGTTGCATTTTCTCAACAGCAACGTGCTGTTGGCGCGATACAACGTTGCATTTGTAGTAAGTTGGTATATTGCCGCCCCTACACCGTGCGGAAACATCCGGTTTTCTAATTCAAAAGAAAAACAGCAGCAGCAACAACAGCAGCAAATTTTTCTTCTATTGTTGTTGTTGTTATTATCTTATATGTTCTTATATGTTCTGTTATGTTATGTTGTTGCAACGGATTTCAACGGACGTTGAATTTTAAAATAAAAGCACTCCCAGATAGCTGTATCGCCGGTTCAGGGCACACTCAACCGAAAGAGTATTACATCACACTGAAGCAAAACAGGGTAACGCATCAGGGCAACAATCATTGCTTAGATTATACAACACATAATTCATTTTAAGCAATTTTTTAAGTTACTTTATCTTTTTGAGTTATCTATCTTAACATACGATGTTTGCAAGGGAAATAAGTTAATAAATACGCTTAAAATCATCTGCCAAAATTGTTAAATCTTGATTATATTTACTACATTTGTTGCGAAATAAAGAGCAACACAAAATACGACGTAAAATGATCAAAATTGTTTTTATAAATCCTTCTATGGATAAAAGTCTTGGATCTACTATTTGGACATCCAAAATAGTTTCGGTAATGAAAGGCGGAAAAAACACCTTTATGCCGAAATTATCAGCTATGATACTGGCTGCTATTACTCCTGAAAAGCATTCTTTTAAATACATCGATGATGAAATTGAGGTTATTGATTACGAAAACACAGATGCCGATTTAATTGCCATTACAAGTATGAGCGTTCAGGCAAATCATGCTTACAGGATTGCCGGTGAATTTCGGAAATTAGGAAAAACGGTGGTATTCGGTGGTATTCATGCTGCTGTTATGAGTGAAGAAGTATTGGAACATTGCGATGCCATTATGGTGGGTGAAAGCGAAAATTCATGGCCTGCTTTATTGGAAGATTTCGAAAATGGGAATTTAAAAAGAATATACAATGCCAAAGATTATCCGCCGGTAGAAACATTAGTAAGTCCGAAAGTGGATATAATTAAACATGATCATTATTTAACCTATCCCATACAGGCTACACGCGGATGCCCCAATGATTGCGATTTCTGTTCCATACAGTATTCCAGCGGTCATAAATACAGAATGAAACCTGTTGAACAAGTTGTGAACGAAATCCGCGAATACGAAAAATACAATACCGGAGGTCCCGGCGGAGCATTAAAAAAGGCATATTATTTTGTGGACGACAATTTATATGTTAATCGTTCGTACACACGGGCGCTTTTCGCAGCCATGAAAGATTTAAACATTACGTGGGACGGACAAGGTACAGTAAACACTGCCTTCGATGATGAAACCCTAAGGTTGATGGCCGAAAGCGGTTGTAGGAGTTTTAGCTTTGGCTTTGAGTCTGTATCTCAGGAAAGTTTGAAAGAAGCCAATAAACCAAAATATAATAAAGTTGAAGAGTATGAAGCCGCCATTGAAAATGTTCAAAAGCATGGCATAATAGCCGGTGGATATTTTGTGTTCGGATTTGATAGTGATAGCCGTCAGGTATTTCAGGATACCACTGCTTTCATAAAACGAGCAAATCTTGTTCAATCGATATTCAGTATCCTTACACCCTACCCCGGTACCAGATTGCACGACAGAATTGATGGAGAAGAAAGAATATTCTGCAAAAGTTGGGAGTTCTATAATTCCTGGGCTTGCGTATTTACTCCAAAGAAAATGACAGCAGTAGAATTGCAGATCGGTTCTTATTGGGCATCCGGAGAGATTTCCGATTTGAAACAGATGCGCAAAAGTCTTAAGAATTTCTGGAAACACGGCCCATGGAAAACAAACCCGCCACTCACTATAGTAGAACGGATTGTTCTCATTTTTCTTGGAATAAAATTAGGATTGAATAATTTGGGGAAATACCAAAGATTCTTATTTTGGGTAGCCATGCAAAAGAACGCGGCAGATTTTAAATCGATTATGTGGACATTAATGCGGCATGAAATCGTATCTCAAGTTCCTATTGCTCATATCTATAATCCGGCCGATAAGTATAAGAAATAAAACCAAAAGGGTACGTTTCCTTTTAGAACCGTACCCTTTTTCATTTTACAATCAACCAAATACTAATTAGTCCAACCAACAATATAGTTTTCTTTATGCTTTATGGTTGTAATTCCCACTCCTTGAATAAAAAGCGTTTCTCCAACAATTTCTTCAACTTCATATTGTTTTGGATTTCCTCTCAATCCTCTACCCGTCATTTTACCGAAAGCTTCTTTGGCTACCCAAAAACGTGTAAGCCACTCATCCGAGTAGTTTTCTCCAATAAGATTTAATTCTTTCAAAGTAAAAGACGCCTTTATAAAGCTGTTATCCCGCTTCTCGATTTTCTCGATATCAATACCCACCGGCTTATCCGAAGCAATCGCAACTGCCTCTAAATCTTTATGAGCCAATGATACTTCTACTTTATCTAAACCGGCGGAGCCATAAACGTAAGGTTTTCCATTTTCATGGTAGCCCACTGATATTTCGATTGGATAACGGTATTCTCCTTCCCTATCAATTTTGCTTCTAACAGCATCTTTTAAGGCGATACGACTGATCAAGTAGCTTTTCTGATCATTTGGAGTCATCGATTCGGCATGAATCTTTTCGAGGTTATTTAAATACCTTTTACCCAAAAACATCCAGCTAACGTTCTTACTATAAGCGTTATCATAGTAAAAAACAGAAGGTGCCAATTCATGCGACATCATGTATTGGAATGGTTTAAGTATAACATGCCAAATCTGAAGATCAAACTCAAAACGCTGTCCTACCCAGTTTCTTACTACAGCCCATATCTTTCCATCTCTTTTGATAACAAAATCGCCTACCGAAAAATTCGGGGTAAGGCTTTTTACAATCAATGTCTGCTCGAAAGAGCCTTGCTGGTCGTACATATCACCATAAAAGGAAATTTCTTTCAATCTAACAGGAAAAGAGATGGTGTTGTGGGTTTCGGTTAAGTGCAAAAATAAGCCCAGTGTTTGACCAATATTATCAAGTAAGGAGCCTTTTCCTCTGGCTTTTTTGCAATCGCCGATAATGCCTCGTTCCGCGATTTTATGAATCTTAGTACACGAGTGATAATCAGGCCCGTGAAAAGTATATTTATCATACACCTCTTCTACTGTTAACGGTGGCATAATTTCTTTTCCTATATCTATCGGCCCTTCAAATTCTTTAGGAGCTGATGGATATTCATCACCAAACGTTATTTCAACCGTTGCATAGTTTTTCATTTCAAGAACAACTGTATCTTCCGTTTTCCATCTACCGGTAATTTTCTGTCTAAATGGCTTTTCAACAGACATCCATTGCGTTACCATTGCCGGACCAATTTTCAATATTTTTCGATGAGGAACGTACTTATGAGCTATCTCAGCGAAAATCTCCAGAGACATTGTCATTGGAACAATCGGATTCAAATCTTCTCTACAATCCCATCCTCTTGGTTGCCTAATCACCGAGTGGTCTATCAAATAGGGATGATCATCCAGCGTAATTTCGAGCATTTCCTCAAAGGTGGTACCGGCACGTTTCTCCGGCTTATTTATTATATTGTTTTGTGGAGGTACGTTGCTATTTGATAAAACACTCTGCGAGAAATCCTGGTTCAACAATCCGCTCCTTTCAAACAATGCCATCATTTCATCCTGAACGGTAACCATCTCTTGCATATTGGCATTCATAGCCTGCATAACCGGATGCCGCGCTTCTTTATATTGCGGAATTCTTTGAGCAGCACCATAATAATTACCCACAGCTTCTTTCAACAGAGGAAATTCGTCAACAATATGTGTACTGATTGGAAGTTTTATTAAGTTACGGGAAATTTGATACAGTATTTTAACTCCCAGGAAATTGTAATCGATATCTCTACCTTCAACAAACAATAGCGCCATTAGCCTCCTTATTTGCTCCATAGCCGTTCTTTCGGAAGACGCGGAACTAATAGCACCGTAGTTCTTACCTTTTAAAATTTCATCTACAAAGGCTATTGTTTCGCCTACCCCTACCTGAATAAATACTCTCACATTTTCTTCTTCGTAAAGTTTACTGATTAGTTTACTAAACTGAAGAGGAGTGGTGAGATGATCAACTACCTGATTGATAAAATCTTCTTTATCGGATGTGTAGGTAGACAATGAAGTAGAAGACCAAATGGGTATAAGATTCTCCCGCATTTCAATGTTCGCCATCAGTTCGCGGGTTCCCGCCTCTTTATCCTTAATAAATGGCGTGTGAAAACCGGATCTAAAGGGTAATAAGAAATAAGAGACCTCTCTGGCATCCAATTCCTTAATTAAACAATCTTTTGCTTCGTCTCCTTTTGCCGCTAATAATATACGATTAGGAGAATAATCAATAGACAAACACACATTGGGGTTTGATTCGCAAAAAGATTTTATGCTATCATAGCCTATGCCCGCGTTAATAAAATGTATATCCACGTCCTGACCGTCCAGATTGAGAGAATCCATCATTTTTCTCACCGAATTGTCCGAAAGTAATCCCGCGGCCCTTACAGCATACCACTCTCCTATACTTACCCCCGCATACAGGTCGGGCATTATTTTGAGTTGCTTCAGCGCGTAATCATTGATAACCATTTTATAAAACTGCTTCACCCCTTGTTTTCCCAAACGATTTCCTTCATCATAAATAAATCTTGGTATGCTTAAATAATCGCAAATGGAATCGGTTTCGCAGTCAACGGCCATATCAAACCCGGAAAACAAAAATGCCAATTTTTCACCATTCTGTAACAACGGATCATTGGTGTACCAAATATCATTTCCACCTCTCCAGGGCGTATTCCTTTCGATAACAGAGCACGCCAGGGCTATCCGTTCGTCTGTAGGATCAAAAACAGCCACACGGTATGTACCTTCTCCTACGGTAAAGTTTCCACTTCGTAGTTTTTTCAGCAATTCATCTTTCGACTTTGCAGCTACTGTAATGGCCTCTTTATGAAATGTATTGATTGGTTTTACAACATGCCTCCTGGTTTTATCTTCGTAGGCTGTTAATATCGCATGCGAGTTGATACCACCAAATCCAAAAGCATTTACACCTGCGATAAGCGGGTATTTTTTCGGATCCCAATCTATTAATTGCTGTGGGGGAAGAAAGCGAGATTTAAACATCGCCTTCAATGGTTTCTCGCAGTGCAGCGTGGGTGGAATTTTACGGTGGTATAAGGCAAGGGCGGTTTTGATTAATCCAATCATTCCCGCCGCCGGCATTGTATGCCCAACGTTTGATTTTACCGAGCCTACAAAAGCCTGCGGATGTGTGTTATCCCCAAAAAACTCTGTTAATGTAGAAATCTCTGTTTTATCTCCTATGGGTGTGGCTGTGCCATGAGCCTCAACATAACCTATTTTCTCGGGATCCATTCCCGACTTCTTCCAGGCTTTTTCGAGAACTCTTTTTTGTCCCTCAACAGAGGTAACCATTACATGTGAACCGCCTCCATCACTACATACAGCGGTTTCTTTTATAACCGCATAAATTCTATCTTCATCGTGAATGGCTTTTTCCAGGGTTTTCAAGACAATGATACCGCCCCCCTGACCAATCAACAATCCATCAGCATCTTCGCTGAAAGGAGATATTTGTTGTTTACGCGACATGGCTCCCATCATATTGAAAGCACTCCAGAACATAGCGTTTTGACTGGCATGCATGCCCGCTGCCACAGCAATATCGCATTCGCCGGTTCGCAGTAAATTTATAGAATGATCTACAGCCAATAAACCACTGGCGCATGCCGCGTCTACCGTATAGGCCGGGCCTTGCATATCAAATTTATTAGCAATAAGAGAGGCCACCAGATTAGGCATAGTACCTATGGCCGTATCTGCCTGATAACGACCTTGTTCTGCCTGATACGCCTTCTTTATCTTATCAATTTCCCTTTCAGGAATGTTGGGTAAAACATTCCTGATTAATTGGGCAATCTGTGAAGATGTACGGATAATATCTACCGAGCGCAAGGCGATCAAACCGGAAAAGTTCCCTTTTCCAATAATGACACATCCTCTTTTTAAAGAAAGCTTTTTATGAAATACCTTGGCATCATACAAAGCATGCTCCACTCCACCTAACATCATTAAATGCTCGGGATCCATTCCTTCGGCTGCAACCGGAAGGATTCCATAACGAAGCGGATCGATTTTAAAGGGGTTGGAAAACCCCCCTTTACGACAGTAGAATTTATCAATTGAGTTATCTACATCTGTAAAATGAGCCGGATCAATCCGATCGGGTGGCGCATCGATTATAGAATCAACCCCATGCGATAAATTATACCAGAATTCGTTGATACTATCGGCACCCGGACAATACAAAGACATTCCGACAATAGCGATATCTTTATTATTCATTTCGACTATTTCGCTTTATGATTGTACAAACTCTAAAAAATTCTCCATGTCAGAAGTTTTACCTCCCATTATTAATACTAATGGATCTTTTCCGTATTTCAACTCATTAACGAAAACCTCACTACCTTCTTTTAATGGGATAAAAGACACGTTTCTTTTCTTGAACTCTGTTTCTAATCCACTGGAAACCATTCCGGCACCTTTCCATGGCCCCCAGTTAAAGGACAACACTTTCAGGTTCTTTTCTTTTTCCGACAGAATCATCGATGCTGTGTCTAAAACACTGTTTCCGGCTGCATAATCCGCCTGACCTCTGTTTCCAAAAGTAGATGATACGCTACTAAACAAAATCAGTAATTTAAGTTCGGGCAGTAATTCGTCAATAATTACGTGTAAAGGATTTACCTTTGTTTGATACACCTGTTCGAATGATTTCCATTCTTTTTGATTGAATAACTTATCTTCCAGAATTCCGGCCGCATGTATAACGCCGTCAATCTTTCCGTATTCCTGGCGAATCTCTTTTATCAATGCTTTAAAACCTTTGATATTCTTTACATCTGCCGATTTATAAGTTACTTTTCCGCCGGCTTCTTCAATTTTCTTAATTGATTTGTGTATTTGCTGAGATTTGTAGATTTGTTGTACTTTCTTTTCAATTTCAGCAGGAACTTTCATTTCTTCGATAGCAATGAGGTATTGACGGATGTTTTCTTTGGTTTTCAACAAAGCATAGCCTTCGTCTTCTTTTTCCATTGGCGAACGACCCACCAAAACAAGATTACAAGGATACGTAACCGATAATTTCGACATCAATTCCGGAGTGATTCCCTGAGCACCTCCCAATACCAATAAAACGCTGTTTGAATCTAACATATCCATTGAAGTTTCAACAGATTCTTCTACTTCCAGTTTCTTCAAACAAGCCTCAAAGCGTAATCTTTCATCGCCGTTATAAACTATCTCACGAGATTTATCTTCAACTAGCAATTCATTCGATACAATCTCGGGAAGTAAGCTTGTATCAAAGGCTGTACGCGAATCAATGTTTCTGAAATAAACTTTAGGATATTCATGAGCCAGTGTTTTCAAAAAGCCCGAAAATCCTTGTAACTTCTTTATTCCTTTAACGCTTCCATTAGCCAGTATACTGCCCGTAAAGTCACTGAATGCAAAGATCCACTTCATTTTATCCATATCGGCAGTCTTGGTTAACTGGAACAAGTCTTTCATGGTATAATGTATAGGAGAGGCATTAATATTTAACACCACCAATCCATCGTACGCGCTTAATTCATCTTTCGCATTTACAATATCAACAACAGCTCCATTTGATTCTAATGCTTTTTTTATTGATTCTGTAACTTCCGTACCCTCATTGGTGATAGCAAATTTCATTTTATCAATAGAAACCGCATTCTCTTTCTTTATTGGATAAGGTCTTAATTCAAAACACATTCTGGAAAGTTCGGTATCCGTACTTTCTTCTATCTGAACCACTTCAGCATCTACCGCGGCATCTTCAGATCCGCTTACTTGGATGGTTTTCTTTTCGGGGTTCTTTACAAGCTCTTCTATCCAGGCAATCATTGCGTTCAATGTCTTAATGGATGCCATTTTTTCCAACGCTTCTTCCGATGCATCAATTTCATCAGAGAAATTCAATTTTTCTCTCAGCGCGGCAATGATCTCCATACGCTTAATAGAATCGATACTTAAATCCGCTTCCAGATCCATATCCATTCCCAGCATATCCACAGGATAACCGGTTTTGTCACTCACAATATCTAATATAATCTCTTTGAGATCATCCATAGTAAGAGATGCTAAATCCAGTTGTGGCTCCTCATTAGTTGTTACTATTTCAGCCGTTTGAACTTCTGCCGGCTGTTGCTGTAACATCATTTGCTGCCCCTGTTGTACTTGTTGTACTTCTAATGGAACCGAAGTGCGTACCACTGTTCGGGGTAGCACTTCTACCTGCCCCATATAACTTAACATTACATCCCGTTGATCCTGTATCGCTTCCCGCATGTTCTGCAGGTATTCAAGCATTATTTTATCTGCTGTTATATTTTTACTATTTTCCATGTCTTTTATAAGTAATATTGGTTCTGAAAGTACTGATGCTGCACCAGCCGGTAATTTACCCACCGATGGCACGGCGTTATGTCCGTTAATATGCCAAATGGTAGCGTGTTTTTTATACTCTTCCGGTTCGCTAATATTGATAAATACGGGGTTCCTACCCTCAAATAGTTTCTCTAGGTTTACTTTTTTTCCGGCCTGCACATAACGGGCAATTGCTTCAAGTAAGAATGCGATGCCGTCAAAATTACCTTCTGTTGGTATTGTCACCACATCAGCATCCAATGTAGATTGCACTAACCCGGTTAAAACTCTACCCGGTCCGGTTTCTATAAATATCCTGGCACCATCCGCATACATATTTTTCAACTGTTCGCTAAATAAAACAGGTTTGATTAATTGTTCGCATAAACGGTCTTTTATTTCCTTTGCTTTCGCAGGATAAAGATTTGCAGTTGTGTTTGACCAGATTTTTATAGTAGGTTTCTTAAATTTGATTGTTTTCAGTACCTCAGCATATAAATCTTTCGATTTGTGCAATAGCGGGCTATGGAAGGCACACGCAACATTTATTTGCTTATGGGCTATGCCTTTTTCGCTCATTTTCTCCATGAAAGCGTTCATTCCGGCTGTTGTACCCGCCAATACTACTTGCTTATTCGAATTAAAATTAACAGCCCAAACTTCACTTTCCTCTTTTAATAAATCTTCTAAATCATCCTGTGGCAAACTCACGGCTACCATTAGTCCTTTGTCGTCTTCTATGGCATTCAATATTGATTCCGCGCGTTTACGACTCAACATCGGGAGTTGTTCGGGAGAAAAAGCCCCGGCAAAACAAGCAGCAGCCAATTCACCATAACTATGTCCGGCCACCATATCGGGCACTATGTCCAACGATTTCAAGAAATCAGCGATAGCAAAGTCAACAATACCTAAGAGCGGTTGCGCGTTTTGTGTTTCGGTAATCCTCTGTTTCTGGGCATTCCGTTCCTCCTCATCAAACACTGTTTCCGGAAAAAGTATATTCTCATATTCTTTGTTTTCCAAGAGCATTTTCCTCATTCGTGGAAAAGCCACAAACAAATCACGAGCCATATTAACTTTTTGGCTTCCTTGCCCCGAAAACAAGAAGGCTACCTTTCCTTCTTTTACATCACGATAAAATATTCCTGTTCCTTTTTCTCCGGATAAAGCAATATCCAGTTTTTCTGATAATTGTTGTATGGTTCCTGCCAAAAGAGATATCTGTATATCTTTATTCTCGCAAACAACCAAACTATAGGCAATATCTTTTAGTTTTAGATTATCATTTAAGGTGATTAATTCCTTCACCTGTCGAATCTGCTCGTGTGCTTCTTCCATGGTTTCACCCCGGAATACAAATAACTCGGCCGACCAAGCCTGTAAATTAGTTTCGGGTACTTCGGGAACATAATTCTCAATAACCGTATGGAAATTTGTTCCGCCAAAACCAAAAGCACTGATACCTGCGATACGCCTTTCATCTGTCCATAATCCTGCCTTAGCATTGAATTTGAAAGGACTTTTCCGTGAATCATAAATTCCTAACGGTTTATTTAAATGAATAGTTGGGGGGATAATACCATGCTGAACCGCGAAAGTAGCTCTAATAACACCTGCAATACCGGCTGCGCACTTTGTGTGTCCTATCTGGGTTTTTACAGATCCAAGGTATGTTTGACGAACCAATGAGCCTGATTCAAGAAACAAATCATTAAGCGCGGCTAATTCTGCTCTATCGCCAACTACGGTTCCTGTTCCGTGTGCCTCAATTAGTCCAACTTCTGTAGGCAATATACCTGCCGATTGATAAGCTCTGTCAAGGGCTTTTAATTGTCCTTTATGACTTGGGGCCGTCATTCCCAGATTTTTACCATCGCTGCTGCCACCAATTCCTTTGATTACCGCATATATCTTATTGCCGTCACGCTCGGCATCTTCCAATCTCTTAAGAATCAAAACACCGATACCTTCACCTAAAGCTATACCATCAGATTCGGCATCGAATGTTGCACAAAATCCCTTCTTTGATAGAGCATAGGTGCTTCCAAACATCAAGAAATCATTTATGCCATTATGAAAATCGGCTCCTCCTACCAATACCATATCCGAACGATGTGAACACAATTCCTGACATGCTACATCCAACGCGGCCGAGGATGACGCGCAAGCCGCATCTACCGTAAAGTTACGACCACCGAGATTCAATCTGTTAGCTATTCTTCCTGCAATTACATTTGAAAGTACACCCGCAAATGAATCCGAGTTTAAGCGTGGAAGCGCTTTTTTTACTTCATCCGGCAATTCACCAAACAATTGTTTTGCTCCGGTTCTTAAACTATATTGAGTAGCCAATTCTGTTGCGCCTTCGGCACCAAAAATAACCGATACATAATCTGTATCTATTTGCGACAGATCAGAATATCCGGCATCTTCGAGTGCTTTTTTAGCAATGTACAAGCTCAGTAACTGTACCGGCTCAATGGATGCCAGCGACTGTGGAGTCATTCCGAACTCCAACGGATCAAAGTCTATTGTAGGTATAAAGCCACCTCTTTTGGAGCAAACATAGTCCGTGTCGCGGGTATCGGGATTGTAAAACAACTCCTTATTCCACCGGGTATCCGGCACCTCGGTCATACAATCTTTACCATTAAGGATATTCCTCCAGTACTCTTCAATATTTTTCGCATCCGGAAAAACCCCTTCCATCCCAACAATTGCAATATCTAATGGTTTTGCTTTGGAATTAACACGTTTTGGTTCAACCAATTCGCCCAATAATTTATTGCTGTTTACTGCAACTTCATGGTGTAAATCGGCTATTGTGGTTACCGCATTCGTTAATGAAGTTACTTCCCCAGTCATATACAGTCCTTTTTCTAACTGATCTTTCTTGGTTAATTTAACCAATTTATCGTCTTTCCTTTCAATTCCTTTCGCTGCAATTCGCAAACTCCCCATGTTCAGGTTTTCCAGTTTCATCCAAACATCAGAAGAATCGATATTCTGAGATAGAAGTCGTTTTTTCTCCTCAACAAAGAAATCTGTAAAAGCTGTTTCAACCGATCTGGTTTCCTGCCCCATTGCAGTTTCCAATAAAACTGTTCTATCTTTTTTAATTAACTGTTTCTGGTATTCTGCTACAATAGCTCCGGATTTAACAGCTTCTTGAGTATATAAATAAGAAGTACCCATGAGTACCCCTACTTTTACTCCTTTAGCAGATAATGGAGCAGACATTATTGAAACAAAAGCAGATGAAAACGCATCATGAATACCGCCGGCAAAGAAAACACTTATGCTTGAACGATCGTCTTCTATAGCCAATAGCCGGGTAATTTGTTTTTCCCAAAGGATAAGACTAAACAAAGGCCCCACATGCCCACCGCTCTCACGGCCTTCGAAAATGAAGTTCTTGGCTCCTTCCTTTAAAAACATATCCAGTAATGCTGAAGAAGGCACATGCAAAAAAACTTTGATCCCTTCTTTTTCAAAAGGTTTGGCCAATGATGGACGCCCCCCGGCAATTAACACAACCGATGGTTTAGCCTCTAATATATGCTGTGTTTGTACCTCTCTCAACTGCGGTGGAACAAACCCCATAATCCCAATGCCCCAAGGCTTATCTTTTAATAGATCTGCTGTGGATTTAATAAGCTCTTGCGCCTTTTCGCCATGCATCAAGCTCATTGCGAAAAAAGGCAATCCACCTGCCTCTGCCACATTATTGATAAATTCGGGCACATCACTTATACGAGCCATTGGCCCCTGTGCAATGGGATATTTAATACCAAGGTCGCGCGCCAAATCATTTTCCGGGAAAATACCTTTCTGATTTTTGGCTTGTACCAAATGACCGCGTACCACTTCAAAGAAATGGCTAATAAAATTGCTCAGTTTCTTGTATCTTTCAACCAGGTCGATCGACAATGCAATATCCTGTCCCATCGGCAGATAATTTGCCGACAAATCGAATCCGCCCAAATAGCATTGTATATCTTTTTGTTTGGCATCATGGGGCAATTGCGGTGATGTATTTCGGTATAGAACCCGAAAATTATCAACCAAGATTGTTTCACTTCCACTAAGTTTACGGCAAATTTCTTTTATCTCCCGAGGTGTACTACATTCCGGGAATAGCGCTACCTGCGAATCCAGAATAACTCCTTCTGCCCCTAACGCGAGAAAAGCTGCTGACGAATGAATTCCCACGCCTCCCTGTACATATACCTTTCTACCAGTATCAGCATATTTTTGCATTACTTTTTGAAAGAGAATAAAAGAAGACTCATTAGAAACCTTGCCTGCGCTTTCGCTCCCTTTTAATACGACAGAATGGTTTCCTTTTTCTACTGCTTCCTCGATTTCTTCGAAACTGTGTACCTGATACAGAATTTCCATACCCTTTTTAAGTGGAATGGAAATTCCTAAGGGCAGCAAAACTTTTGTAACATTTTTCGGAAGAACCAGATCCTTCATTTCCTCTGAAACAATACATATTCCAAAAGATTGATCTGTTTTTGAGGAAAGAAAATCTAATTCCGATTGAGCCCTTTTTATATCTCTTCCCAAGTGTAGAATAGGAAAAGCGCCACCTTTTATAGTAGCCAATGCCAGTTTTGCGTCCGGCATTTCAAAAGGAGAAAGAATTAATAGTTTGTTGTTGTGTTGCATTAATGTAAAATTAAATTAGTATTCAATCAAATATTTTATTACATGTTTTATTCTTTATAAATAACAAAGGACTCCCCTGAAATCATAGGACATTCCATACACAAAGCAGAATCAATAATAAAATTAACTCTTATACTAAAAAAATCATTTGCAATAAAAAAAGCGCATAAATCGGATATTTCCAGTCGTTGTTCACATCATGAAAAAGTCGTCATTTTATTTATTGTGTTTATTTTATGTTAAATTGCTTTATCAACAATCACACATTATGATACCTTAAAGTAAAATCCAAATCTATTTTGTTTGTCAATTGTTAGATTTAACTCAATTTACGGGCATAAAAGTACAA
>DAIMFE010000051.1:0-22998 GCA_036724805.1 Bacteroides sp. | reverse complement strand
CAAAGGTACGCACGCACACGGAATATAAAAAATCTAATTTACATTAACTCTATTGGGAGAAAACAGGAGTTATATAACTCCCTTATTACTAGCATCTAAAGAATTTCAGGCTTTTCATCCCTTTTTCACGCTCAATTAAACTTTTATTACTTGTAACTCTTGTCTTTTTCATTTGTAATAGATACATTTGAATTATAAACTTTTAAAACCGATATTATGGATACATTACTCTTCTGGCTGGTTCCCGTAGCCTCTTTGGTAGCCCTTGGTTTTGCTTTTTATTTCTTTAAATGGATGATGAAGCAGGATGAAGGTACCGATACCATGAAAAAAATAGCTAAGCATGTTCGCGTAGGTGCAATGTCTTACCTAAAACAGCAGTACAAGGTAGTGGTGGCTGTCTTTATTGTTCTGGCATTGATCTTTGGTGTAATGGCTTATTTCGGATTGCAAAACAACTGGGTTCCGGTAGCTTTCTTAACCGGTGGCTTCTTCTCCGGATTAGCCGGATTTTTGGGAATGAAAACAGCTACGTATGCATCGGCTCGTACAGCCAATGCTGCGCGTAAATCATTAAACAGCGGGTTGCAAGTTGCTTTCCGCAGTGGTGCGGTAATGGGATTAGTAGTTGTTGGCCTCGGATTATTCGATATAGCTTTCTGGTATCTGTTACTTAACTGGATCTTACCCGATACTCCCGAAAAGCTTACCTTTATAACTACCACCATGTTGACCTTCGGAATGGGAGCATCGACCCAGGCGCTTTTTGCCCGTGTAGGAGGAGGAATATATACCAAAGCTGCCGATGTTGGAGCCGACCTGGTAGGGAAAGTGGAAGCAGGAATCCCCGAAGACGACCCTCGCAACCCTGCAACCATTGCCGATAATGTAGGAGATAATGTAGGAGATGTAGCCGGAATGGGAGCCGACTTATACGAATCTTATTGTGGTTCAATTCTTGCTACGGCGGCTCTCGGTGCCGCGGCTTTTGCGGCTTCAGGAAATATAGAACTACAAACCAAGGCGGTAATAGCCCCTATGTTGATCGCGGCAATTGGAATATTTTTGTCGCTAGTGGGCATATTCTCCGTTAAAACAAGCGAGAATGCCAATATAAAGAAATTGCTTAAATCTCTTTCTTTTGGAACGAACTTAAGTTCAGCGCTTATTGTAGTAGCTACTTTTGGCATAATGTATCTGTTGGATATGCCCGGCTGGCAATGGATTTCTTGTTCCGTTATAGTAGGTTTGTTGGTTGGAATTGTAATCGGACAAGCAACCGAATATTATACCTCCCAATCCTATAAACCAACCCGTAAAGTAGCCGAAGCAGGCAAAACAGGTCCGGCAACAGTTATTATTTCAGGCTTGGGATTGGGCATGGTTTCAACTTGCATTCCTGTTCTCGCAGTAGTTGTAGGGGTTATTGCTTCTTATTATTTTGCATCAGGATTCAACTTTGCCAACGTTGGGATGGGACTTTATGGAATTGGTATTGCCGCAGTAGGTATGCTTTCTACCCTTGGTTTTACCCTCGCAACCGATGCTTATGGACCCATTGCCGATAATGCAGGCGGTAATGCTGAAATGTGTGCTTTAGGAGCAGATGTACGCAAACGTACCGATGCATTAGATTCTTTGGGTAACACAACAGCCGCAACCGGAAAAGGGTTTGCCATTGGTTCGGCAGCTTTAACAGGCTTGGCGCTTCTGGCTTCTTATATTGAAGAAATAAAAATAGCTTTAATTCGCTTGGCAGAAGGAGCAACCGATAAAATGGTGAGCATTGGAAACCATATTTCGGTAACTGCCGAACAATTACATTCGGCTTCCTTTGTTGACTTTATGAATTGGTATGAAGTTACCCTGATGAATCCTAAAGTGTTGGTAGGAATATTCATCGGATCTATGATGGCTTTCCTCTTCTGCGGACTTACCATGAATGCAGTAGGACGCGCTGCCGCCGATATGGTGGAAGAGGTACGTAGGCAATTTCGTGAAATTAAAGGAATACTGGAAGGAAAAGCAGAACCCGATTATGCCCGTTGTGTGGAGATTTCAACCAAAGGCGCGCAAAGAGAAATGGTTGTTCCTTCTATCCTCGCCATAGCCGCCCCGGTTGTTACCGGACTTTTCTTTGGGGTAACCGGTGTAATGGGGTTGTTGATTGGCGGATTGAGTACCGGATTTGTTCTCGCTATATTTATGGCAAACTCAGGGGGTGCCTGGGATAATGCGAAGAAATATATCGAAGAAGGCAATCACGGTGGTAAAGGTTCCGAAGTTCATAAAGCCACAGTGGTAGGAGATACCGTTGGTGATCCGTTTAAAGATACATCAGGGCCAAGTTTGAATATACTTATTAAACTGATGAGCATGGTGGCCATTGTAATGGCAGGGCTTACGGTAGCATGGAGCTTATTTTGATTTTTTTTATCTAAAATTGCCGTTATATACTTAATAGATTACCCAATGGAGAACTACAATGCACAAATAGAGCGTATTAAGAGTAAATTTGGGGAAGCAAAGGAAAAGGATAAAAAATTTAAAACCTTTGGTGCCAATTTTCATAGATACAAATTAGGGGAACCGGCTAAACCAAGCGAAGTTGAAAGGTTTGAGCGAGCGCATGATATAACGTTGCCCGATGATTTTAAAGCCTTCCTCACCATGTTTACAAATGGAGGAAGTTCGGGGAGCCAAGATAGTGCTCCCGGCCCGTATTATGGAATTTATTCATTAATAGGTTTAGAACCGGAGTATGCGGGGTGTTTGGCAAAACCGGCAGTGGTTAAACCTAAAATGACCGATGAGGAGTGGGGGTATATTGGCGGAAGACTTCGTAGCGGAGGAGATCTTTCGGATGAAGAGTACGATGAGATATTGAGAAATATGAATGCCGGTTTACTTTCAATTGGCACACAAGGATGTACTTATTATACAGCTCTTGTCTTGAATGGAGAATATCGTGGTAGGTTAGTCAATATGAATCAGGAAGGTGGAAAGCCTCACTTTTGCTTCGAAAACAATTTCCTTGACTGGTACGAACGCTGGCTTGACGAAATAATCTCTGGGCAGTTAATGACCAACGACCTTCATCAGTTTGGATTCACTATGGGAGGTACCGAACAGTATTTATTAGATAGATACATTGAAGCTCAAACAGATGAAGATCGGTATGATAGCTTAGCAGGGCTTACTGAAAAACATCAATTATCCGAAGAAACCATTCAACGGTTGTTGTTCATTTATCCGGATCTACACGATTTGGTTTACAAAAGGTTGGTATTAAGTTTGCTGACAAAACACGCGTACGAACGGGCTAAACCTTTTCTTTTGGATTTTATAGAAGAGGATTTGTTAGATGTTTATCAATTTGTTTATTGGTATGCAAAACCTAATATGGGAGAATGGTTCGACATAGTAAGAGAGAATATGGACAAAATTGGTGACAATGAAAGGCTGTATCATTTCTCTTGTTTTCTTCTTCAGGGTTCAGGAAGAGATTATGCCTCAGTAATTCTTCCTTTTACAAAGCATAAGGAAGCAAGCATTCGAAAAATAACTTATTATCAACTGGGTGAACTTTCCAATAAAAGAGATTATCTGGATTACCTGATTCAAGGTTTATATGATGAAGAAAACGCAGTGATTCACACTTGTATTCAGGCAATGCATAATATAAAAGATAAGCGGTTATTGTTGGAATACAAACGCCTCATTGATAAGTTTCCGGTAGATCAAAATTCTATATTAATAAATATAAGTCACTGGCTGAAAGATATAAATCTCACAGAGCAACAAATAAGAGAAATGAATCCGGAAGAGGTTCGGCAGTATGAGCCGAAATGGGTAGCACGGTAATGTATTCTCCTTAATTTGTTTACCTTTGTAGCAATTAAGGAGAATTATTATGTTATTACCTTATCTTCACGAACACCTGATTGAAGCCGGATGTGATGAGGCTGGGCGTGGTTGCCTGGCCGGAGCAGTATATGCGGCAGCAGTAATCCTGCCAAAAGATTTTAAGAACGAGTTGCTCAACGATTCAAAACAACTATCCGAAAAACAACGGTATTCATTGCGCGGTGTTATACTAAAAGAAGCCATCTGCTGGGCAGTGGGGGCGGTTACTCCCGCGGAAATCGATAAAATCAATATCCTTAATGCTTCTTTCCTTGCCATGCACCGGGCAATAGACCAACTTACTTTATGCCCACAGCATCTTCTCATTGATGGTAACCGCTTTAAGAAATACAAAGAGATTCCGCATACCACTGTTGTAAAAGGAGATGGCAAATACCTGTCGATAGCTGCTGCCTCCATACTTGCCAAAACATTTCGGGATGATTATATGAATCAACTGCATGCCGAGTTTCCCGATTATGCCTGGAATCAGAACAAAGGCTATCCAACCAAGAAGCATCGACAAATGATAGCGAAGATGGGTACCACGCCCTATCACCGTATGAGTTATAATTTGCTAGGCGATATGCAACTTGAAATACCTTTCTAAATAACAAACCGATATCATAATCTTTTGCCGGGTTGTACCCAGCCAAAAAGGCACGTTGCATTCCTCCCAAATGCGCGTTGCATTTTCGAATTAGCACGTTGCATTTGAGAAAATGCAACGTGCTGTTTACCCAAATGCAACGCGCATTTGAGAGAAATGCAACGCGCATTTGTAATTAGAAACCCCTGGAAACGCGGATTGCTTTTGCTTCCCATAACACTAATAGACAGTTTGGAATGAATATCGTATTCGAAAGAAAAGTTAAAATGCGATAATGTTTTGAACATATTGGTGATTTGAACTGTTTACAGTGTAAATAATTCGATGACGAATCAAAAGTTGTGTATTAAAATATGATTTCTTTACAAATTTAAATAGAAGAATGAATGCGCTCATCCTATCCGAGTTATGACAAGTACAGATGCAGTGTGTACAGAGAAAAACTGGTGGTGGAACCACAAAGAAAATATATATGATTTACACAAACCATTATTAATTCAAATTTTTACAGTTATGAGAAAAACTAATTTATTTGCTATGTTTACGGTGGCAACAGCCCTTACCCTGGGCGTAGCGGGTTGTTCTAAAGATGATAACGGCGGTCCGGGAGATGGCGTTATTGAGCCCGGGAAACCTACGGCGATGGAGGTAACCATCTACGCTCCTCGTGCTCCGCAGACTTATGCTGCCGATGACGCCAATGCTACTGACGCTGAAATCGAAATGAGAACGTTAAACGTATTAATCTACGCCGAAACTTCGCTGCCGGGTCATTTTATTTTGGAGAAGAGCGCTGCGCTAACCAGGGGTGATTTTGAAACAGCTTTGAACAGTCCTGATACTTATGTGATGAAGGATGCCAGCAAAATTGCTACCATGACCGGCAACAAAAAACTCTATGTGGTGGTGAACTATCCCGGAACTTTGCCAGCAGTAGGCGATCCTCTTACCAACCTACCGAATCTGGAATACGCACTGGTTGCGGCAAACGACCTTTCTTCGAACGGCCTTGCCATGTCGAGCGTGGAAGAAAAAGCGGTAGCTTTGGTAGCCGAAACCACTCCGGGCACTACTCCAACAGCCAATAAGGTTACGATCGCCGTGAAACGTATGGTGGCAAAGGTAACCGTACAGGAAAATATTCTTCGTACAAACGGCCAAATCGAAAGTCATGACGGTGTCCTGACCAATCTGAGCTTTGCCCTTGGTCATGCCAACAAGAGCATCTACGCTTTCCAGAAAAAGGTAGGCACACCAATCGTGGTTCAAGACCCGAACTGGACCAGCTATTCCGCCGGAAATTTCTTTAATATTAGTGACTATAGCTCAACTTCGACTGAATATCGAGCTGTAGATTTGGCTGCAACCCCAACACTTTCGTTGAAAACGGCCTATGTGCCCGAAAACACTGCGGCGACCTACAACGTGGATGGTGATAATCTGACCTACATTTCGGTACGTGCGCAATACCAGCCGAAATTCTTCTGCGATGCTACGGGAACAAGCAAAGGACCGAATGCCAGTGCGGCTAAAACATTTTGGGTAGTGGTACATTCTGATGGATCAATCCTCTATTTTGACACCGTGACCGAGGCCGGCACTTATCAGGGAGCCACAGCCGGCGCTACTATGAGCGCCGAATACACAGACGGATTTTGCTACTTCCGCGCCTACATCAACAAGAACGGTGTGGCCGATGGCAACATCTTGGGATCGGTAGCTGCCAAGTTTGATGTGCTGCGTAACAACTATTACAAGGCTACAATCAACAGCATCAAGGCTCCGGGCAAACCTACCGATGTGGGTACGGTAACAGAAGAGACCACCATGATCTGCGATATCGAGATCCAGCCTTGGGCATTGGTGGCCGATGGCTACGATCTGTAAACATATTCGCTTCTTCTCTCTCTTTTCTCTTTATAGAGAACAACACAACCATGGAAACGGGGTAAATCCGCCCCGTTTCCATATCAATACACAAAAAGATATATAACAAATGAAGCTGTCGACACAAATATACCTTATGGCGCTATCGCTTGCGCTCCTGCTACTTAACGGTTGCATCGGAGAGGATATGAGCGATTGTTCCACCGGGCTGGAAGTCTATTTTACCTACGAACCTGCCACCTATGCCCGATTGGGAGTGAACGAACAGGAGGTAGATCGGATAGATATTTTTGCCTTTGACGCACAAGGTGTTTTCCGGGGGGTGTGGACAGATATCAATCCGACACTCAGCCCCGCATACTTTATGAACGTTACCGGCCTATCCGCCGGAGAATACCGCTTTATCGCTTGGTGCGGACTGCACGGCGATTACAAGACAAGCCCTGCGGAATTTATCGTGGGACGAACTACATTTGGCGAAGCATTGCTGATACTTGAACATAACGGGCAGGCCGAAGACGGTGTAGCACCGCTGTTCCACGCTCAGAAAATCGAAACCGTGCAAGGCACATCGGGCGAACAAAAAATATACCTGCCGCTGGTGCAGGCTTACAATACGATAAACCTTACCACAGAAGGTTTACAAGACAATACCGACATCTATCGTATGACGATATACGATGATAACGGTAAATATCACTTCGACTATTCATTCGCCGGTGGTGGTGAATTTAACTATACAACCACTTGTGGCAAGGACGTTGCAGGCCAACTTTCGGCTACGCTCCATATCCTAAAGCTGGCTGCCGATCGCAGTCCTGTATTCGAGATACGCAACCAAACACAAGATACAACGCTTTATCGGGAAGACCTCGTAATGCTTATCAACGAGATAGGAACCAACCCTTATGACATGATACATACCTACGATATTCATTTGAAATTCGGCTTGGATGTATCCGTCAGCATTAACGGTTGGTGGGTAGTGAACGATGGGGAAATAGGTTTGAATTAATAAAAAAATCAGGATATGAACAAAGTTAAAACGAAACTACTTCTATCGCTGGCCGTTTCTGCCATGTTTTTTTCTTCTTGTGTAAAGGAGAATTACATAGACGGTGGTGTCGCGATAAACGGAGGGATAGATGTACGGGTATCGCTTCAAATGCCCGCCTCTTCGCCCAAAACCTACGCTATCTCGGCGATCGATGAAAACCGGGTGAACGAGATTGATGTGCTTGCATTTAAAGCCGATGCCGGGAAGCCTTCGGGTTGGGCGTTTGCTTACAGCGCGCAGGGTACGGCAATCACCGATGTATCGGAAAGTAATCCTATAAAGGCTAAAAAACAGTTTACGGTAAAGCTGATTAAAAATCCCGCCGAGCAGACGTTCGTTATACTGGCCAACGCGCGCGAGCAGCTGGAAGCACTGGGAGCGATAGCCACAGGCGCGGATAAGAACCAGCTACTCGCTAGGCTTGTTTACGCTAACCCCGGAAGTTGGAACGCGAATAATGATAAACCGGAAAATGCTCCGGATAAGAATTTCGAGCCGTTTCCGATGTGGGGAGAAACGAAGGAAACACTAACCGATGCTACCATGCAGATAACGGGTATCTACATGGTTAGAGCCATTGCCCGCATGGATGTGGTGTTGGATGAGGATGTAATCGATGCGGATAATTTCGAACTCAACGAAATATACATCTACAACAGCAAAAATGCTGGGCGTGTCGTTCCGAATCCGGTAAACCTCGAGAGCCCTGTCAAAGTGAACGCGGCGAGCGAACCTGCGGGTAGCATCAACAATACCAGTCCGCTAATATATAATGTGCCCTCATCCATGAAAACGGCTTTCGAGCGCACAATATACATCTTCGAGGCGCAGGGAAAGGCTGAAAATCAGTCCTCGCAAGCAACGTGTTTGGTTGTGGGCGGAACCTACGGTACGGATCACGCGCCGACCTACTACCGACTGGATTTTCTCAAAAAGGCGGATACCGATACCTACTACCGCGATATCTTGCGCAACCATTGGTATCGCATGAATATCCTGAGCGTTAGTGGAAGCGGTTACCCCACTCCGGAAGAAGCTTTTAACTCCAAGCCCTTCAATATGGTAGCCGAGATTGTGGAATGGGACGATGGCGGCATGGGAAATATCGTTTTCGATGGACAGTATCTGTTAAAGGTAAGTCAGGACGAATTTTCTTTCCACCGGGAAGAGAAAACCGGTGAGGAAGAGGACAATGTTTTATATGTATATACCGATTATACCACCACTTTGGGTACATCAGGCTGGTATGTGGATAAGATCGTTGATGCGGATGACGGTACTACACCCGTAACGTGGTTAACATTGACCCCGGATCACGGCGATCCGCTCGACAAAACCAAAGTGATTCTCACTTTCGGCAATAATAACTCTGGGGTGCAGCGCAGTGCAGTGGTATGGCTGGCGGCAGGACGTATGCGCTACCCGGTAAAGGTTATCCAAGAACTAACACCGTCTATCAGGATCGATATTGTAGATCCGGCAGACAACTCGCCCCTAAGCGAGATAATATTTTTCGCCCCTGTGGGTACCCAGCCCAACATGCAATCGTTCAAGGTAAACTGGAATCCCCCAACGGAGGATGTAACCGTTGTGAACTCTACTCTCGCTTCTTCTCCATTTCCACCGGGAGTTGGTGTGCCTGCGAGCGGAATAATTCCGGGCGGTACAGGAACCATTACTTACGATGTGCAGCCTCCGGCCATCCAAGCGAGCGATTTAGTGTCCAATCCTTTCTTCGAGCGGGGATCGAAAATAGACTTTATGGTCAGCAACGGATTGTCGTATGAATCTAAAAGCATATTTGTACGGCAGGTGCACTATGACTTGGACGCGGAGACGGAAGAAAGCTACCTGCTCGATGGAAGCACTTACACACTAAGGGTTAAGAGCAACACATCCTGGAGGATAAAATCTATCGTGAACGATGCTCCGGGCACTATACTCGCCCTCAAGGCCGGCGAAAACCTGACCGTAGGAACCACGGGAGGGTATAATGTATCAACAGGTGATGAACTGAAATTTACCGTAGTGAACGATCACACGTTCTGGGGGTCGCTCCATATTACTTTCGAGAATACGCAGACACCCAAATATTTCGAAGATAAGACGGTAACGTTGCTGTTCGCACTGCCGAAGATAAAACTGCTGGGTTTTGGACACAACTCCATATATGGTTACACGCCGTCTTTCGATGCCGGGTCAAACTGCGCTTACCAAATGCTGAATAGTCCGAATAATTTCGGATTGAACAAAACATCGAGCACTGTTTATTCACACGGTTTTGAAATGATTAACCGAAACCACACCACTTCTGTTACGAATCAGAATGTGTTAGACGCCATTGCCAAAAATCCGGATATCATATCCATCGGGTACAATGTCTATATCACACCGACCCAAGCCGGCTACTTCAACGAGTATATGAAAAACGGAGGAGTGGTTATAGCCCTTTGTGAAGGAGGCGGCAACGGTGCCGAAAATCTGCTAAGAGCGGTTTTGGGAAGTAGTAGCATCGATCAAGCCCATATACATTACGCTGGCGGGGGGATGGTTTATTCACTTCCCAATATAGACGATCCGGTACTCAATGGACCATTTGGGGACTTGCGAGGACTGCGATGGGGCGAAGATGCATCCTACACCTGTGTGGTTTCGGGTCTTCCTAATTTGAGTGATTTGGTTACATACAGTAACGGGAACGATATTTCCGGCAATGCAAACGATTCCAGAATATCAATGTTACGGTATAAAAACCTGATATGGATAGGCGATGGAGGCTTTATATCTTCCTATGACACGGGTAGCCATATCATCTGCCCGTTCTTGCTCGATGCCGACAAACGGCCGATATCCAAATCTTATGGCAGGGGAACACACTATCAGGTTTATAACTCACAGCTGTATGCCAATATTGTGGCATGGGCGATAAGCCAAGTCGGAACAACTTATTGACATCTGCCGTATTTTAACGGAACAATAGTAAATGCCAAGATTACAGAAGCACATAAAATCGAAAGCCTTCCGCCTTCAGGTGGAAGTGCTTGCGATTTTATGTTTGTCGTTAACGGGTTGCAGCAACGAAGAGACGCACGTGGCATCGGTTACAGAACCCGTGCGAACACTCCTTTTTTATATGGGCGGCGACAATAACCTCTCTTCTGAGGTGAACGAAAAGATCGAAAGACTGATGGCTGTGCCGCACACGCCCGGTTACAAAATACTGATATTCGCCGATACGAAACAGAACGGCCCCAGGCTGATGGAGGTGGTTGGCACTGATACCGGTAACAAACTTGATGTAGTGTGCAATTACCCCGAAAGCAACTCCGCCTCTGCCGAAATGTTCGGCTCCGTGCTGTGCGAGGTGCAGACGCTGTATCCCGCGCCGTCATACGGGCTTGTACTGTTTTCCCACGCATCGGGTTGGCTCCCCGAAGGGGTGTACAACAATTCCGCCCTGCATTCTGTTCGTTCCGTTGTTCAAGACGGCAGCTCCGAAATGGAGATATCCGCCTTCGCTGCCACCATCCCTGTGGGAATGCTCGACTTCATCATTTTCGAAGCATGCCACATGGCCGGCGTGGAGGTAGCTTGGGAACTTAAAGATAAAACCAACTATATTGTTGCTTCATCGGCCGAGATCGTTTCGCCGGGCTTTTCCCCGTGCTACGTTGCTGCCATTCCCCATCTGCTAAAGCCCGAGGCCGACCTGGTGGGATTCTGTCGCGCCATTGAGGTTGATTACGCCACACGTCAGAGTAACTACGGTTCGCTCACGCTGAGCCTGATCGCCACAAGGGGACTGGGTGCGCTGGCCGATGCCGTGAGGAGCATAGGTCTGTCCAAAAACGATGGAGCAGGAGTTCAGACATTCGACCGGTACAGCAGAAGCCTGTTCTTCGACCTGCAAGACGCGTTCGGCGGAGCGGCGGCACAACAGATAGCTGCCCTGCGTTTCGCGATCGACGGCTGTGTGTTATGGAAAACTGCAACGGAAGAATTTATGCCCGCGTACGGAGGTTTCAGGATCCGAGAACACTGCGGCATTACAACCTACATGGTGCAAGAATGCTACCCACGCCTCAACGAAGCCTACAAAAATCTGACATGGTACCGGGCTATTAGTGCGAAATGATGATCTTTTTTGTACCTTTGTACTCCGAATTTCAGTGAGTATTAATAATTTAAACAAGATAAATCATGAGCAAGAAAGCCCTTTTAATGATCCTCGATGGCTGGGGAATTGGTAATCACGGAAAAGCAGATGTAATATTCAATACTCCTACTCCTTATTGGGATTATCTGGTAAAAACATATCCTCACTCACAATTGCAGGCAAGTGGTGAAAACGTTGGGTTGCCCGATGGCCAAATGGGTAATTCTGAAGTGGGTCACCTTAATATAGGTGCCGGACGTGTAGTGTATCAGGATCTTGTAAAAATCAATCTGGCTTGTCGTGATAATAGCATCATGCAAAACCCGGAGGTGGTTTCCGCTTTCAGTTACGCAAAAGAAAACGGCAAGAATATCCATTTCATGGGATTGACTTCCGATGGTGGTGTGCATAGCTCGCTTGATCATCTGTTCAAATTGTGCGATATCTCTAAAGAATACGGTGTGGATAACACTTTCATTCATTGTTTCATGGACGGTCGTGATACCGATCCGAAGAGCGGTCTTGGATTCATCGAACAGCTTGATAATTACACCAAACAGAGTGCAGGTAAAATAGCTTCTATTGTTGGCCGTTATTATGCAATGGATCGCGACAAGCGTTGGGAACGGGTAAAGATAGCCTATGATTTGTTAGTTAATGGCGTTGGCAAAAGGTCGGCCAATATGGTTGAGGCTATGCAAGAATCTTATGATGAGGGAGTTACTGATGAGTTCATTAAACCTATCGTGAATGCTAATTTCGATGGAACTATCAAAGAAGGCGATGTGGTTATCTTCTTTAATTACCGTAACGACCGCGCCAAAGAACTAACAACAGTTCTTACACAAGAAAATATGCCTGATGCCGGAATGCATACAATCCCTAATCTGCAATATTATTGTATGACTCCTTATGATGCTTCATTCAAAGGTGTTCATATTCTTTTCGATAAAGACAATGTAGAAAATACGTTGGGAGAATATCTTGCGTCCGTAAATAAATCACAGCTTCACATTGCTGAAACAGAAAAATACGCTCACGTAACGTTCTTCTTCAACGGTGGCCGCGAAACTCCGTATGCTGCCGAAGATCGCATCTTAGTTCCTTCTCCAAAAGTAGCAACCTACGACCTAAAACCCGAAATGAGCGCTTACGAAGTAAAAGATCGTTTGGTAGAAGCAATCAACTCGGAAAAATACGACTTCATTGTTGTTAACTATGCTAACGGCGATATGGTTGGTCATACCGGTGTTTATGAAGCTATCGAAAAAGCAGTAACCGCAGTTGATAATTGTGTAAAAGATA
The DNA here is from genome assembly GCA_036724805.1 of Bacteroides sp. Classification (GTDB taxonomy): domain Bacteria; phylum Bacteroidota; class Bacteroidia; order Bacteroidales; family Bacteroidaceae; genus Bacteroides. The sequence goes on along the minus strand of DAIMFE010000051.1, from coordinate 10,077 downwards.
GTATCGAAGCAGCAAAAGCGCATGGATACGAAGCTATTATCATTGCCGACCATGGTAATGCGGATAACGCGGTAAACGAAGACGGCTCTCCAAATACAGCTCATTCTTTGAATCCGGTTCCTTGTATTTACGTAACCGAAAATAAGGACGCGAAGGTAGAGGATGGTCGCTTGGCTGATGTGGCTCCGACAATCTTAAAGATTATGGGGCTGGAAGCGCCTAAGGAAATGAATGGCAACATTTTGATAAATTGATAATAATTAGCTACGGATTGCGCGGATTGCGCGGAGTTTAACGCATGGATAAATCCGCGTAATCCGTGGCTAGAAAGAATAATCATGGTACAAATTGATGACGTAATAGTAACCCTGGATATCTTCAAAGAGAAATTTATTTGTAATCTTGATTCCTGTAAAGGAGAATGTTGCATTGAGGGAGATGCGGGTGCGCCATTAGAAGAGGATGAGGTAGAACAATTGGAAAAAGTACTTCCTGTAATCTGGGATGATCTTTCTCTCGCGGCAAAAGAAGTAATTAATAAGCATGGGGTATGTTATAGAGATTCCGATGGCGACTTGGTAACCGCCATAGTAAAAGGTAAAGATTGTGTTTTTACCTGTTACGATGAAAAAGGGTATTGCTTCTGTGCGATAGAAAAAGCTTATCGCGAGGGAAAAGTCGATTTCTACAAACCGGTATCCTGTCATTTATACCCTATTCGCGTGGCTGATCATGGTACATTCAAAGCCGTAAACTACCATCGTTGGAGCGTTTGTCATGCTGCCTGGGAATTAGGAAAAGAAAAAGGAGTTCCCGTATATAAGTTCCTCAAAACACCTTTAATCCGCAAGTTTGGCAAAGTGTGGTACGATGAGCTGGAAGATGTAGCACGAGAATTAAAAGAACAGAATATGATTTAAATAAGGCTGAATTCTCTTAAGAGGATCCAGCCTTATTCTCGTTATCAGATGTGAGGATAGTCTTTTAAATTAAAAGATTATGTGTCAATATTCGCATACGTTGCGTTTTCTTCGATAAATTCGCGGCGGGGACCAACATCTTCACCCATAAGCATGGAGAAAATATGATCAGCCTCAGCAGCATTCTCAATGTTTATTTGTTTCAGTATGCGGTTTTCAGGATCCATTGTTGTATCCCAAAGCTGTTGTGCATTCATTTCTCCCAAACCTTTATAGCGTTGGGTATGAATTCCGCTTTCAGAACCACCACCGTATTTTTGTATAAATTGCATCCGTTGTTCATCTGTCCAGCAATACTCTTCTACCTTTCCTTTTTTGCAAAGATAGAGTGGGGGTGTTGCGATGTATAGATAACCGTTACGAATGATTTCCGGCATATAACGGAAGAAGAAAGTCATGATCAGCGTGTCAATGTGCGAGCCGTCTACATCGGCATCCGTCATGATAATTATCTTATTGTAACGGAGTTTGGCGATGTTTGCAGCTTTGCTGTCTTCTTCAGTTCCGATAGTTACACCCAGCGCGGTATAAATATTACGGATTTCATCACTTTCAAGTGCTTTGTGATACATGGCCTTTTCCACATTCAGAATCTTTCCGCGAAGAGGCAGAATTGCTTGGAATGCACGGTTGCGACCTTGCTTGGCTGTACCACCCGCAGAATCTCCTTCGACCAGGAATAGCTCGCATTTTTCCGGATCGCGATCCGAGCAGTCGGCTAGCTTACCGGGAAGTCCGCCACCTGACATCGGCGATTTCCTTTGAACCATTTCGCGTGCTTTGCGTGCCGCGTGTCGTGCGGTAGCTGCAAGAATAACCTTATCTACAATAACCTTTGCTTCTTTCGGATGTTCTTCCAGATAATTGCTTAATGCTTCGCCAACCGCTTGATCAACCGCGCCCATTACTTCATTGTTTCCGAGTTTGGTTTTAGTCTGACCTTCAAACTGTGGCTCGGCAACTTTAATAGAAATAACAGCTGTAAGGCCTTCGCGGAAGTCATCACCTGAGATTTCCACTTTTACCTTTTCCAGCATTTTAGCATCTTCCGCATACTTCTTCAAAGTACGGGTAAGCGCGCGGCGGAATCCGGCGAGGTGTGTACCCCCTTCAATCGTATTGATGTTATTCACGTACGAGTGGATATTCTCGGTGTACGAAGTATTATACATGATAGCAACTTCTACCGGAACCCCCTGTTTTTCGGTGTTGATAGAAATTACATGCGGAATTAATCTTTCGCGTGAAGAGTCGACAAACTGAACAAATTCAACTAATCCTTCTTCCGAATGGAAAACTTCGCTCTTATAGCTTCCGTCTTCATTCATAACGCGACGATCAGTCAACGAGATTGTAACTCCTGCGTTAAGATAAGCCAGTTCACGCATACGAGTTGCCAAAATTTCGTATTTGTACTCGGTAACAGTGAATATGCTCTCGTCCGGATGGAAAGTCTGGCGGGTACCTCTTTTCTCGGTTGTGCCAACTATGGCAACCGCGCTTACCGGTTTACCGCAGCAATACTCCTGACGATAAAGTTTACCATCGCGTGCTACTTCGGTGATCATTTTATCGGAAAGTGCATTCACGCAAGATACACCTACGCCATGAAGGCCACCGGATACCTTATATGAATCTTTATCAAATTTGCCACCCGCATGAAGCACAGTCATAACAACTTCAAGCGCGGATTTCTGCTCTTTCTCATGAAAATCTACAGGAATACCACGTCCGTTGTCTTCAACGGTTATTGAATTGTCTTCGTTAATGGTTACATCAATGCGATTGCTGTAGCCGGCCAACGCTTCGTCTATAGAGTTGTCAACAACTTCATAAACGAGATGGTGTAAGCCCTTCAAACCAGTATCGCCGATGTACATGGCCGGGCGTTTTCTAACCGCCTCCAGCCCTTCCAGTACCTGGATACTATCAGCTGAATATGTACCGTTGTTATGGGTAACTTGTTCTTCGCTCATAATTTATTTTCGTATTAAAACAATTTAGCAAAGCTAATGAAAAAACTCCAAATAAAAAAGCCAGACTTTGCTTAAAGCCCGGCTAAATTTATAACCATTATATAGAGTTAATTTACGCGTAAATTAACCTAGTTTATTAATGTATAGAGCCAATTTCGACTTTAGGTTATTAGCTTTGTTCTTATGGATGATATTCACCTTAGCCAACTTGTCAACTTTCTTAACAACTGTTGGATACAAAGCTTCCGCTTCAGCCTTATCGGTAATAGAGCGAAGTTTTCTAACAGCATTCCTCATGGTTTTAGAGTAATATCTGTTGTGAATTCTTCTTTTCTCTTCTTGTCTGATTCTTTTTAATGATGATTTGTGATTTGCCATCTCGACTAATCTTTTAATTCGTTTATTGTTTTATTTTGTAGCCCATAGGGGAATCGAACCCCTCTTTCAAGAATGAAAATCTTGCGTCCTAACCGATAGACGAATGGGCCAGCTTTTCAAGCATTTCTGCTCGTTAACCGATGTTATCTCTCGATTGCGGATGCAAATGTAGAGACTATTTTTGAATTGACAAAACGTTAGGGCAAAATATTTTAAAAGAAAGGGAAAAGTTTTATTCCAAAATGTCCGTTAGGGTTATGGGGAGCAAAGGTAATCCGCTTTGTCCCAGTATTATATGTGGTACCATCCACCGGAAGTATCACAACCCGGCACCAAGTTATCGCACAAAAAAGTAAGGCGTAGCCTCGATTTAGCGATGGAGGCGTGGTTGTTTATTGTTAAATCTGTACCCAATGCCCAGCATCAGGAAGTTTGGAAGATGGAAATCTCTTAAACTATACCCAATGTGAAGATAAGAGCTTCTGGTTACATTTATTTTAAGGGCTAAAATTTGATACAGTCCTGTCAGGTCGCCACCACTATGCAATACATTTGTTCCCAATCCAAGGTTTACGCTAAAATAAGGCATCACATATTCGGCACGCGCGGAAAGCCCCAATGCTGTTTGATATTTTAAGGGTGGGGTAGCAAATTTAGAGTGATCTTCGTAGTCTTTGTACACATTAGCGCTCCCATCATAATAACCATCCAGTGACACACCGGCACGGAAGCGATAATTAAAATTATACATAGGCGAGAAGTTAAATCCGGCTACGGTGTACGAGTGTGGAGAGGCTACATATTCTTCACCTCCATTAGACATTACCCCTTTCCGACGCCAGGCGCCAAACAGTACCAGGTCATAACTTATATAACGTTCGAATGCCGGAGGGGGCGGCTGAAATAGTGCTTGCGAGGGTGCTTTATGCCTGTTGAAATTGTATATTAGTCCAACTTTCAGCCCTGTTGTGTTTAATCCGGCATTCGGAAATTTAGTGTTTCCATTAGAGAAATGCGTAAGCGTAATCCCCGATACTAAATCTACAAGCGGAGAAAGCATGAAGTTGAAATAAAAATTCGCGTTGAGATAGGCATTCACTTTCGATCCGATCACTGTGTTGTGCCAATTGTAGTCGAAATTATAGGGCTCCCAACCAAAAGACACGCCAAAATTCCACTCGTAATTAAGAGATACTCTGGGGCTTATCCGGGCAATGCGGGCTCCCTGAAATAAGTAAACCGCCAGTGGGTTTCCTAGCTCGCGGGGCTCGAAGAAGTTATAATAAGCGAGCCCGATGCCTTGATAAACGCCTCCGTAAATTTTATCAATGCAAGAACCAGGCGTAAATTTAAACGAATACTTTAAATGAGCGGAATAGGATTTATCGATAGGTTTACCTTTAGAATTATCTCCTTCAAGAAAAGAAATGCTGGGTATTACATATGCCGGACGGAGTTCTGCTGCCAGCTGATGTAAAAAACGCGGTTCCCGTCTGAAATGATCGGCTAAAGAAACGGAACTTTCAACCTTATTATTTTTTGCAGAGACAGATGCCACAGAGTCGGTATCGTTATCGGGCATCGAATAAGTCGGCTCTTCTGCATAAATAATATCAGATAAGAAAAACATGACTGCTACCAGAGGCGATATTTTCCAAATCCTTTTGTCGGGTTTCTTAAATCGCATTAAATTGATCGTATTCTTGTGAGTTTTGTAAAATTGGCTGTAAATATACAATTTTATCTGAATTTCATAAACAAATTAATGGTTATCAAATCTATTTCATATATTTGTTAAACTTACTTTAAAGGTTAATAGTATGAGAAAATCAATTCATTTTTGTCTTTTGTTGTTGTTTACTTTGTCTTTAATAACAACGGTTAACGCGGAAGCTCAGAATTATAAGTACGAAACAGTACCCAATGATCCATTTAAAGCACGGATATACACGCTCGATAATGGTTTGAAGGTTTATCTAACAGTAAACAAGGAAACTCCCCGTATACAAACATATATTGCGGTAAGGGTAGGAGGAAAGAATGACCCTGCCCAAAACACCGGATTAGCACACTACTTTGAGCACCTGATGTTTAAAGGAACCGATAAATTCGGAACACAGAATTACGCGGATGAAAAACGAATCCTCGATCAGATAGAGCAGACGTTTGAAGTGTACAGAAAAACAGAGGGCGAGGAGGAACGGAAAGCTATCTATCATGTTATCGACAGTTTATCTTATGAAGCTTCGAAATTATCCATACCTAATGAGTATGGTAAATTGATGGCTGCCATAGGGGCGAAAGGTACAAATGCCTACACCGGATTCGATATGACGGTTTATACGGAAGATATTCCTTCCAATCAAATTGAGAATTGGGCAAAGATTCAAGCCGATCGGTTTAAGAATAACGTAATTCGCGGATTTCATACCGAGCTTGAAACGGTATACGAAGAAAAGAATATGTCGCTCACTCAAGACCCCCGCAAGGTTTACGAAGCGATGAATGCCGCTCTCTTTCCACATCATCCTTACGGAACGCAAACTGTGTTGGGCACACAGGATCACTTGAAGAATCCATCCATCAAAACAATAAAAGAGTACTATCGCACTTGGTATGTACCTAATAATATCGCGGTTTGTGCAGCGGGTGATTTCGATCCGGATGAAATGATCGCGGTGATTGATAAATACTTTGGTGACATGAAGCCTAATCCTAATTTGCCACCATTGCCCGTGAGAGAAGAAAAACCATTGACTGCTCCTGTGGTTCGGGAAGTTCTTGGGCCGGATGCCGAATATGTTGCCATTGGTTGGAGATTGCCCGAAGGGGCGGCCAGTTTGGAAACAGAAACCGCGCGGTTAATGGGAAGGATCCTTTATAACGGTAAAGCGGGTCTTATTGATGTTGATCTTAACCAACAGCAAAAAGTGCGTGCTCCTTATGGTTATGTTTCTGTAATGACAGATTATGGAATGTTGATGCTACAGGCACGGCCTAAAGAAGGACAAACGCTGGAGGAAGTGAAAGATTTATTGCTGGGCGAAGTTGAAAAACTGAAGAAAGGTGATTTTAACGAAGATATGATTCAGGCTACCATCAATAACTTCAAACTAAATGAGCAACAGCAATTAGAATATAATTTTGTTAGAGCCAATATGTTTGTTGACGCGTTTATTAACGGGCGCGACTGGAAAGATCAGGTGTCATCATTGGCTAGAATGTCTAAATTAACTAAGGCTGATATCGTTGAATATGCCAACAAGCATCTGGGAAACAATTGTGCTATAATCTATAAGAAGAAAGGACAGGATCCTAATGAAAAGAAAATCGATAAGCCCACTATTACGCCGATCATCGTGAATCGTGACGCGGAAAGTGCTTTCCTTAAAGAAATACAGAATGCTCCTGTTACCCCTATAGAGCCGGTATTTATGGATTATAAGAAGGATATTTCCATCTTAAAGGCACAATCGGATATTGAAGTTTTATACAAACAGAATGTTACCAACGATGTGTTCGATCTGGAGTATGTTTTCGACATGGGTAATAATCATGATAAAGCATTGGGAACGGCGTTTCAATATTTGCGCTATCTGGGAACATCGGATATGAGCCTGGAAGATATTAACCGCGAGTTCTACAAACTTGCCTGCTCATTTGGGGTATATCCGGGTAGCGAGCGTACATACGTAGTGCTTTTCGGCTTAAATGAGAATATGCCCAAAGCGCTCGAATTATTCGAAAAATTATTGGCCGATGCGCAAGCAAAAGCCGAAACATACACCAACCTGGCAAATGACATTATAAAGCAGCGTACGGATGCAAAATTAAATCAGCAACAGAATTTTAGCTATTTAACGAATTATGCAATGTATGGGCCAAAGTCGGCTATGACAAATATATTAACGAATCAGGAGCTTAAGGATATGGATCCGCAAGAATTGGTAGATCGTATCAAAGCCCAGAATAGCTATAAACACCGTATAATATATTATGGGCCAACCGGTGAAAAAGATTTTCTTGCTTTGATGAAGAAATATCACAGGGTGCCGAAGAAGTTAAAGGATATACCAAAGGGACAAGAGTTTCCTATGCTTTTAACCAACGAAACCAAGATTTATGTGGCTCCGTATGAAGCTAAACAAATCTATATGTCGCAGATATCTAACCGCGATGAGCGGTATAATCAGGATATTGAGCCGATGAGAACGATGTATAATTCTTATTTTGGCGGGGGTATGAACTCAATTGTTTTCCAGGAAATGCGCGAGTCGCGTGGTTTGGCATACTCGGCCTGGGCTACATTTGCCGGTCCTTCAAAATTAGACAAGCCGTATGTTTATCGTACATCAATAGCTACGCAAAATGATAAGATGATGGAGGCGATTCAAACGTTCAACGATATCATTAATAATATGCCTAAGTCTGATGCGGCGTTTAAGCTTTCGCAGGAAAGTATTATAAGTAAAATACGTACCGAAAGAATTATTAAGAGCAGCATTTTATGGGAGTATATTTATGACCAGGATCTGGGGAAGAATGTGGATGGCCGTATCAGGATATTTAATGAAATACCTAAGATGACTTTACAGGATGTGGTTGATTTTCAGGAAAAATGGATTAAGAATCGTACATATAGTTATTGCATACTGGGCGATGAAAAGGAATTTGATCTGGAAGCATTGAAGAAACATGGTACGGTTATTCAATTAACAACTGAGGAAATATTTGGGTATTGATTTGTGCTATCGTTCTTTTATCCCAAAATGTTCATTAGAGTTATTGGAAGCAAAAGTTATTAAACTACATACGTAAGAATGCCGCATGGTGTAGGGGCGGGCCTTGTGTCCGCCCTTGAATAAACATACATATCGATCTTTCCGAATTTCTCAATAACTATGATAATTCATATTTTATATTGAACATTCAATGGTAGCGGCGCAGGATTATCTATGTCATTGACGGAAACTTTCACAGAATGTATCCAATGGAGTTTTTGTTTGAGTTTATCCCCCCATATCTTCATCTTTGATCTTTTTTCGCGTTCGTTTTCCCCGTCAAATTCTATCCAGGCTACTACAATAACGGACTCATCTTCTTTAAGGAAAATTGTATTGAATGATTTCCAAAATTTGGAATCATTGGTGGAAAATTTTGCAGCAGACATTCCGCATGCTATTGAATCTCTGACTTTAATGGCTATGGCGGTCATCAGATCTTCAGCTTCGTCCTTGAACTTCTCTTTTGTTGCAGAATCGGTTGTATGTCCCTTCATGTTTTTTACTTCGACAAAAGCAAGTCTCTTATTGTTGAATATATATATAAAATCAACACCTTTGGTTGGTTTTAGCATTTTATCAACTTTTTTATATGCAACATTTTCATCAAATTTAATGCATTCACATGTTGTTTCATCATGTTCGAAAATAATGCCGCTTTCTTCTGTTGCTTTCATTCGAAAGATTGTTTTAAGAATTGTTGTTCCAAATTGTAAAAATCCGCATATTCGTTCAGGATCGGGTTGTTCTCGATAGCCGAAAGTTCTGTTCCTTCTTCTACCACAATGTTATTGCTATCTGTTGAGAGGCAGAAAAATTTCATATCAGGAGTATCTTTCAAATTTCTGTATTCAGCATATAATGATAGTAAATGAGTGAGCAGATAGTCATGCGTGGCAATAAATAATTGTATTCCGCATCTGCTGAGTTCCAACATAAATAAGACAACAACCTTTATTAAGGTCGGATTTAGATTTGCTTCGGGTTCGTCCCAGAAAAGTATAGAGTTTTCTTTTAGTTCTCCATTTAAGATTAAGTACATTACTGATGCAAGTTTACGAAAACCTTCTGCTACAAGATGGGCTTCAATCTGTCGGTATTCATCTTTTATATAAAATCGTCCATTCGCTTGTATTACTTTGAAATTTAGTTCCTTTTGTAATATATCAATGGCACCTTGAAGTGGGTTATTGTAACCTTCTTTTAACAGAGGAACATTCAAAGCCTTAGCTAATGATATATAAGTATCATCAAAAGATATTTCTCTTTTTTCTGTCAGGCCGATAAAGCCTTCAAATAATGAGAGCATTTCGCGTGGAGGGATGTATAGACTGTCTATTTTCTCCCATTTGTCATCTACTGATATAGAAACATTTGTTTGAGCAATGGAACTAAATCTGTATTCCAATCGTTTATTATCGATTGAAATATTTATATTCGCTTCTAACCGTGATGACGTATTTGCATTATCCAAAGGTTTTGGTTGTGGAACCGTTTTATGTACAAGATTACCCAGTTTGTCTGGTTTAAAGTAGGCAATCAGATTTTCAGCAATCAAACCACCCTTAAATTCCTTTGAATCGCGCAAACCGGAAAGGAAGGAATTATTTGCATTGATTGTAGCAGCGAGGCTCTTCAATACATGGGTTTTACCCGTTCCGTTTTTTCCAATAAAAACATTAATACCGTTACTGAACTTAAAGGTATTACGTTGAAAATTAGTAAAATTGCTAATTGAGATATTGTTTATCATATATTATATAGTATGCTCATGGCAAAGATACTACTCTTTTGCTTCATATTCCGTATTCAAGCCGTTATTAATTTAAGAGTCTCGCAAGCTTCATCCGCAGAATGGGGGGGTAATCAAAGAAATTCAGTAGCGAATTTTAGGATTAAATAATTATATAAGTAATTGTTCAAAATTAAGCAGCATAATGCGAATAGTTTATTTTCAACTCA
>DAIMFE010000050.1:4807-23036 GCA_036724805.1 Bacteroides sp. | reverse complement strand
ATCAAATGGAGCAGTTGATATGAAGAATTACAAATGGAACTGGCAAGAGATTTAAGGGTATTGTGTACCTTTGCCCTATTAAAAAAAATGAATATGATTAAGAATATAATTTTTGATTTCGGTGGGGTAATTGTTGATATCAGTCGCAGTAAAGCCGTTAAGCGTTTTAAAGAACTTGGAGTAACTAATGCGGAAGAACTATTAGATAAATACCACCAGAAAGGTATATTTCTTGAAGTGGAAGATGGACGCATCACCGCTGAAGAGTTTTGCAGTAAACTTGGAGCGTTGGCACACCGGGAATTTTCTTTTGAAGAGGCTCAATACGGTTGGCTGGGTTTTATGACCGATGTACCTCTGTATCGTTTAGAATACCTGGAAGAATTGCGTAAAAAATTTAATCTTTATCTTTTAAGTAATACCAATCCATTTATTATGAGTTGGGCGCGCAGTAAGGATTTTACCAGTTTGAGAAAGCCATTGGATGATTATTTTGATAAGTTATACCTTTCATTTCAAGTAGGTAGTGTTAAACCGGATAAAGCAATCTTTGAATATATGATAAAGGATACCCAATTGAATCCGGCAGAATCTATATTTGTGGATGACGGGAGCGCAAATATTGAAATAGGGCAGGAGCTTGGTTTTAAAACAATGCAACCTATCAATGGAGAGGATTGGCGGGAAAAGCTATGTTTTATGCTATATAACATATAGATTAAGTGTGTAACTTACACTCTAAAGTGTTATTTTTACACTCAAATTAGTTTAAACCCCTCATTTACTAAAAATTATCTATAAACAAATGCCATGAAGAAACATTTATTATCTCTAGGATTAGCGTCTTTACTGGTTTGCTCATGTGGAAATAAATCTGCTGACAATGGAGTAACTCTTTCGGGCTTGAATGCCAAAGACTTTCAAACAGAGATTAAAGGAGAACCGGTTAGTTTGTACACCCTGAAAAATAAATCGGGGATGGAAGTATGCATCACGAATTTCGGTGCTCGCATCGTATCGGTTATGGTACCGGATAAGAATGGGAACATGAAAGATGTGGTACTGGGATTCGATAATATCAAAGACTATATTAATATAGATAATAATTTCGGTGCGGCAATCGGTCGCTATGGCAACCGTATTAAAGATGGCAAAATAACTATTGATGGGCAGGAGATACAGTTGCCTAAGAATAATTACGATCACAGTTTGCATGGCGGTCCAAACGGATGGCACACAAAGGTTTTCACACCAGGGCAGGCCACGGATAAGTCTATTGCGATGACGTTGATATCGCCCGATGGAGATGCGAATTATCCAGGTGAAATAACAGCTACTATCACCTATACGCTGACAGACGACAATGCGATTGACATTAACTACGCAGCAACTACGGATAAAAAGACAATTCTCAATTTAACAAATCATTCCTATTTCAACCTCTCGGGTGATGCGTCAAAACCCATCACTAACGACATATTATATATCAATGCCGACAATTTCACCCCGGTGGATAATACATTCATGACTACCGGTGAAATTCTTCCGGTATCAGGAACACCAATGGATTTCACAAAGCCTAAAAGAGTAGGAGAAGAAATTGATAAATTTGATTTCGAACAGTTGAAAAATGGCAATGGTTATGATCATAACTGGGTGCTCAATACAAAAGGTGATGTAAATGAACTTGCGGCAAAAGTAACTTCACCCCAAAGTGGTATCTCACTTGAGGTTTACACTAACGAACCCGGTATTCAGGTGTATTCAGGTAACTTCCTTGATGGAACTGCTAAGGGTAAAAAAGGAATTACATACAATCAACGCGCGGCGATTTGCCTGGAAACTCAACACTATCCGGATAGTCCGAATAAGCCGGATTGGCCATCGGTAATTCTTGAACCGGGACAGAAGTATAACAGTCGTTGTATTTATAAGTTTACTAAATAACACTATTAAATCCGCCCTAATCCTCTCCAGAGGGGATAGTCATGTGTGTCTTTTCGAATGGAATAAGGCATGCGGTATCGTATCCCCCTTTTGGGGGGTAAGGGGGGATATCTGAAAAGGATTATTAACTCTTTAAATATTTTACTATGCAATTTTGGGATTGGCTTGTAATCGGGGTGTTCTGTTTAGCCCTGATAGGGATTATTGTGTGGGTTGTGAAACAGAAACAAAATGACTCCGCAGACTATTTTTTAGGTGGACGTGACGCTACATGGATAGCCATTGGTGCTTCTATCTTCGCATCTAATATCGGATCCGAACATTTAATTGGTTTAGCAGGGGCAGGTGCATCCAGCGGTATGGCAATGGCACACTGGGAAATTCAGGGATGGATGATATTAATATTAGGTTGGGTATTTGTACCGTTTTATTCCCGAAGTATGGTTTATACCATGCCCGAGTTTCTGGAACGTAGATATAACCCGCAATCAAGAAGCATTTTATCCGTTATTTCACTTGTAAGTTATGTGTTAACAAAAGTAGCCGTAACCGTATATGCCGGTGGTTTAGTGTTTCAACAGGTGTTTGGTATTGATAAATTATGGGGAATCGATTTCTTCTGGATAGCTGCTATCGGACTTGTGTTACTAACTGCTCTTTATACAATCTTCGGTGGAATGAAATCGGTATTGTATACTTCCGTTCTTCAAACTCCGATTTTATTACTGGGTTCTCTGATCATTCTTGTTCTTGGTTTCAAAGAACTGGGTGGTTGGGATGAAATGATGCGTATAACCAGTAGTGTACAGGTAAATGAATATGGTGATACGATGACCAATTTGATCCGTAATAATGGTGATCCTAATTTTCCATGGTTGGGTGCATTAATCGGTTCAGCTATTATTGGTTTCTGGTATTGGTGTACCGACCAGTATATTGTACAGCGTGTATTATCAGGTAAAAACCAAAAAGAAGCCCGTCGAGGTACTATTTTTGGAGCATACCTTAAACTTCTTCCTGTATTCTTATTTCTTATACCCGGTATGATTGCTTTTGCACTTCATCAAAAAACAGGAAGTTTCCTTCCAATGCTCGATAGTGGTGTGGCTAATGCTGATGCAGCCTTTCCAACCCTTGTAGCTAAATTGCTTCCTGCGGGTGTAAAGGGTCTTGTTGTTTGTGGTATACTTGCTGCGTTAATGAGTTCTCTGGCGTCATTATTTAACTCATCTGCTATGTTGTTTACTATCGACTTCTACAAACGTTTCAAGCCAAATACTCCTGAAAAGAAATTAGTAAGAATCGGTCAGGCAGCAACAGTAGTTATTGTTGTACTGGGTATTTTGTGGATACCGATTATGCGTAGCGTTGGCGATGTTCTTTATACATATTTGCAGGATGTTCAATCCGTATTGGCTCCCGGTATTGCTGCTGCATTTTTATTAGGTATCTGCTGGAAACGTGCCAGCGCACAAGGTGGAATGTGGGGATTAATCTCGGGTATGGTTATCGGATTAACACGTCTGGGTGCAAAAGTTTACTATAGCAATGCTGAAGGTGTTAGTGATAATTTGTTTAAATACTTATTCTACGACATGAACTGGCTATTCTTCTGTGGATGGATGTTCCTGTTCTGTTTATTGGTAGTTTATTTTGTTAGCTTGGCAACCAAAGCGCCGTCTGCCGAAAAGATTCAGGGATTGGTATTTGGTACTGCAACCGAAGAGCAAAAAGCAGAAACCCGTGCCGGCTGGGATAAATGGGATGTTATTCATACCGTAATCATACTTGGCATTACAGTAGCGTTCTACATTTATTTCTGGTGATTAAACGCTAAGTTACGCGTAGTATTTATAATGGGGGCTTAGAATAAATACTCCGCGTAACCCGGCGTTGAAAATAAATTTAAAAACTAATATGAATTATTATAGTCAACACCCCAAGTTCTATGTAGCGGTAGACTGCATTATATTTGGTTTTAATGAAGGCGAAATCAGTCTTCTTCTGCTAAAACGTAATTTTCAACCGGCAATGGGCGAATGGTCGATAATGGGTGGATTTGTTCAGCAGAATGAAAGCGTAGATGATGCGGCTAAAAGAGTTCTACACGAACTCACCGGACTTGAAAATGTATATATGGAGCAAGTGGGTACTTTTGGAGAGATAGAGCGTGATCCGGGCGAAAGGGTTATATCTGTTGCATATTATGCACTGATAAACATTAATGATTATGATCATAATCTGGTTAAACAGCATAATGCCTTCTGGATAAAAATCAATGAGTTACCGAAACTGGTTTTTGATCATACGGAAATGGTGGCACGAGCACGTAAAAGAATGCAGGGACGAGCATCTACGCGCCCTATCGGTTTTAATCTTTTGCCAAAGTTGTTCACTTTGTCTCAACTACAAAGTTTGTACGAAGCAATTTATGATGAAGAACTCGATAAGCGTAATTTCCGCAAACGGGTGGCCGAAATGGATTTTATTGAGAAAACAGAAAAAATAGATAAACATGGATCTAAACGTGGAGCTGCACTTTATCAGTTTAATAGCAAGGCGTATAGGAAAGATCCGAAGTTTAAATTGTGAAAAAAGAGTTCTTTGACCCGTTGGTTTTACCAAACTGGTGTTTATGTGCTCTTTGCCATTAATTATAATGTATAAAATGAAATATATCATGTTGGATGAATTAAAACAAAAAGTATTTCAAGCTAATCTCGACCTCGTGAAACATGGACTTGTTATTTTTACCTGGGGTAATGTTTCTGCCATCGATCGCGAATCAGGATTGGTTGTGATAAAACCCAGCGGAGTATCTTATGATAATATGAAAGCCGAAGATATGGTAGTAGTTGACCTTGACGGAAACATCGTTGAAGGTAAACTAAAACCCTCTTCGGATACTCCCACGCATCTTGTTTTATACAAAGCATTCTCCGAAATAGGTGGTATTGTACATACACACTCTACTTATGCAACGGCCTGGGCGCAAGCCGGATTGGATATTCCAAACATCGGCACTACCCATGCGGATTATTTCCATGATGCTATTCCCTGTACCGCCGATATGACGGAAGCGGAAGTGAACGGTGCATACGAACAGGAAACCGGAAATGTTATAATAAAACGCTTTAAAGGATTAAATCCTGTTCATACACCGGGTGTCTTGGTTAAGAACCACGGTCCTTTTTCATGGGGAAAGGATGCTAACGATGCGGTACATAACGCAGTAGTGATGGAACAGGTAGCCAAAATGGCCAGCATAGCTTTTGCTGCCAATCCTAATTTAACAATGAATCCTCTTTTAATAGAGAAACACTTTAACCGTAAACATGGGCCGAATGCTTATTACGGGCAATAATCTATTTAGCCGCGTCATCCGCGTCTAAAACATTAAATCATTTAACTCAAAAAATAACATCATGTTCGAAAATTATGAAGTATGGTTTGTAACGGGAGCACAGCTCTTGTACGGAGGAGATGCAGTAATCGCAGTAGATTCGCACAGTAATGAAATGGTTAAAGGCCTCAATGACTCCGGCCGTTTACCCATAAAAGTAGTATATAAAGGTACAGTCAATAGTTCAAAGGAAGTAACCGCCGTAATGAAAGCGGCTAATAACGATGAAAAATGTGTTGGTATAATTACCTGGATGCACACCTTCTCGCCAGCTAAAATGTGGATACACGGCCTACAGGAACTAAGAAAACCTCTTTGCCATTTGCATACACAGTTCAATAAAGAAATTCCATGGGATACAATGAATATGGACTTTATGAATCTCAATCAATCTGCTCATGGCGACCGTGAATTCGGACATATTACTGCCCGTTTGCGTAAACCGCGCAAGATTGTTGCAGGCTATTGGAAAGATCCCGCTACACAGGATAAACTTGCCGTTTGGATGCGTGTATCAGCCGCTTGGGCAGATTCGCAAGACATGCTTATCGTTCGTTTCGGCGACCAAATGAACAATGTAGCCGTAACCGATGGTGATAAAGTGGAGGCCGAAATGCGTTTGGGTTATCACGTAGACTACTGTCCGGTTAATGACCTAATGGAATACTATAAAGCAGTGAGCGATGAAGATGTTCGTGCACTTGTAGCTGAATACTTCCGGCTGTACGACCATGCGCCTGAATTGGAAAAGGCTGAAACTGAAGCTTATCAAAAAGTATGGAACTCGGCAAAAGCTGAAATCGCTATTCGTTGCTTACTTAACGATAAGGGAGCCAAAGGTTTCACAACTAACTTCAACGACCTTGGACTTCTTGATCAGATACCCGGCCTAGCCAGCCAACGTCTTATGGCCGAAGGTTATGGATTTGGAGGCGAAGGCGACTGGAAAACAGCTGCTCTATACCGCACAATATGGTTTATGAGTCAGGGCATGCCAAACGGTTGTTCTTTCATGGAAGATTATACTATACACTTCGATGGAGAAAAGAGTGCCATTCTACAAGCCCACATGCTTGAGGTTTGTCCGCTTGTTGCAGAACATAAACCAAAACTGGAAGTACACCGTTTAAGCATTGGTATTGACAGTGAAACCGCTCGACTTGTTTTCACATCTAAACAAGGCGAAGGTGTGGCTGCAACCATTGTTGACATGGGTAACCGCTTCCGCATGATAGTAAATAAGGTGGATAGCATCAAGAGTAAAGCACTTCCTAAACTTCCTGTAGCATCGGCACTGTGGATTCCGCGCCCTAACTTCGAAGTAGGTGCAGGGGCATGGATATTAGCAGGTGGAACACACCATACCGCATTCTCACTTGATCTTACTGCTGAGTATTTCGAAGACTATGCGGAAATTGCAGGTATCGAAATGGTAGTGATTGATGAAAATACTACTATGGAAAGTTTCAAGAAAGATCTTAAGTTGAATGAGATTTACTATATGCTTAAATAAATTTTGAAGCGCTGAGTTACACGAGTTACCCGGAGTTTTACTTGTTGTGTGACATCGGAACTTAAAACGTAGCGTAACTTGCGTAACTCCGCGTTAAAAAAAAGAATAAAACAATGATTAATCCAAACGCAAAATCAGTTATCGAAACAGGCAAAGCAATTCTGGGTATAGAGCTTGGCTCTACACGAATCAAGGCCGTTTTGATTGATGAAGAGAACAAGCCAATAGCACAAGGAAGTCACGCATGGGAAAACCAGTTGGTGGATGGACTTTGGACATATAGCATGGATGATATTTGGCATGGGCTACAGGATTGCTATGCCGATCTTCGTTTGAATGTAAAGAACAAGTACGGTATTGAAATAGAAACGTTGGCAGCCATCGGCGTTAGTGCCATGATGCACGGTTATATGGCATTCAATGATAAAGAAGAGATTCTAGTGCCCTTCCGCACCTGGAGAAATACCAATACAGGGCAAGCAGCAGCAGAACTATCTGAACTGTTTGTTTATAACATCCCTTTACGATGGAGCATTTCTCACTTATATCAGGTTATTCTGGACAATGAAGAACATGTAAAGGAGATTGATTTTCTCACAACACTTGCAGGATACATTCATTGGCAAATAACAGGAAAAAAAGTGTTGGGCATAGGAGACGCATCGGGCATGCTACCCATAGACCCGGATACCAAAGACTATTATGCCCACATGGTAACTAAGTTCGACAATCTGATCGCAGACAAAGGATACAGTTGGAAACTACTCGACATTTTACCCGAGGTACTGTCTGCGGGTGAGGATGCCGGAAGCCTGACAGAAGAAGGAGCCGGGAAACTTGACGTATCGGGCAACCTCAAGGCAGGAATACCGGTTTGCCCGCCCGAAGGAGATGCCGGCACCGGTATGGTTGCAACCAACGCCGTAGAGCAGCGTACCGGAAATGTATCGGCAGGCACCTCATCTTTCTCTATGATTGTGTTGGAAAAAGACTTGTCGAAGCCTCACGAAGAGATTGATATGGTAACTACTCCCGATGGAAGTTTAGTAGCCATGGTGCATTGCAACAATTGCACTTCCGACCTCAACGCGTGGGTAAACCTGTTCAAAGAATATCAGGAACTGCTTGGTGTACCTGTTGATATGGACAAAGTATACGAAGAACTTTACAACCATGCACTTACCGGTGATACGGATTGTGGAGGATTGCTCTCATTTAATTATATCTCAGGCGAGCCCGTGACGGGTTTTTCGGATGGAAGGCCGTTGTTTGTACGCTCAGCCAATGACAAATTTAACCTTGCTAATTTCATGCGGGCACATCTACAGGCTTCTGTTGGTGTTTTAAAAATGGGTAATGATATTCTCTTTAACGAGGAAAAAGTTAAAGTGGATAGAATCACTGCTCATGGCGGACTGTTTAGGACCAAAACCGTGGGGCAGAGAATACTTGCGGCAGCATTAAATTCGCCAATTTCTGTAATGGAAACTGCGGGCGAGGGGGGTGCTTGGGGCATTGCTTTGCTGGGTTCTTACCTGGTAAACAATGATAAAAAACAATCTTTGGCTGATTTTCTTCACGAATATGTGTTTGGTGGAGAAGCAGGTATCGAGATATCACCTTCAATAGAAGATGTAGAAAGCTTTAATGCATACATTGAAAATTACAAGGCGGCACTGCCTATCGAAGCAGCCGCGGTAAGATACAAAGTATAAGATGTTTCAAAAGGCATCCGGAGCGAAGCGAAGGATCTGTCGGGCTACCGTTGCCCATTGTAAACTTAACTTTATTACTAATGAGATACAACATTCTTTTTATATTCTCACTCATCGCATTAAATCTGATTGCTCAACCGCAAAAACTGATCGAATTATTTGCTTTAAGTGATGTTGAATTATTAGATAAGTAAATGTTCAAAATTAAGCAGCATAATGCGAATAGTTTATTTTCAACTCATTCCCTATTGCTGCCAATATCCTATTGGTGGTATAGAAGAGTGTCTCATGGGAGCTATAATCCTGAGGCCTGATCCATTTTCCTTTTATCGATCGTTTAATGAGCAGTGCATGTAAATGTCTTGGGGGGTCTCATTATTTCCGGGCAATGAAACATTGTGCCTGTTTTGGCATTTAAAGTAAGCTTTACTTGAATTTCCCTGACAATGAGGAGATTGAAGTAAAACAAACGATAAAGAGAAAACTATATTTATTTTGTTTAATTTAAAATTTGATCTATGAAGAAGAATTATTTATTTTTACGAAAAGAGATGCCGATCGGAAAGTGGATAGCTACTTTGGGGTTATGCCTTTTTTTGGTAGGTATGCTTTCATGTCAACAAGGGTTTGATGACAATGAGCGTTTCTCATCAGATGTTTCGGGTGTAACTTTAGAATCGCCGGAACTTAATGAAAACAGTTTCCAAGCACTTGTTAACACTAACGGTGAAGAATCCGTCAAAGTGACATGGCCCGTTGTAAAAGGTGCCGGTGGTTATTTATTTAATGTGGCGATTGTAGACGATCCCTCCAATCCTGTCGAAGTAGTGAAAGACAGTATTGTTGACGGCTGTTCGATCATCTTCAAAAAAAAGGAAGATACCAAATACGAAATCAGCATTAAAACATTAGGCAATGAAAAATTGAATAATAAAGAAGCCGAATTGGCCAACAATTATGCTTATTCTACATTGGTACCAGCCCAAACAATAGCCGAAGGTCAGGAACTTGTAGAGTTCGTACGGGCAAATCTCCAAAACAGTACCCAAGAACAAGGTCTTGAACTATTGGGAGGAAAAACTTACTATTTAAATGAGATTATTGATTTCGATTTAAATACGGTTACATTCCGCGGTAATAAAGCAAATAGGCCTACTATTGTTTTAGGACCCAACGGAGGGTTGATGACCCAAGGCGGATTGAAACTGAAATTTATCAATTTCGACTGTACGGAAACCTCAAAAATTGGTATATTGGGGTTAAGTGACAATCCTTCCGCAACAATCTCTACCGAAGCCCTGGGATATAAAAATGATGAAGCCAATCAAAACGGTTTTGTCATTAACGACCCGATAATCATTCAGGAATGTAACTTCAAAAATATAAAGAACAGTCTTCTTTACGGCAATAAGAAACCTTGGAGTTTACGCGATTTCCGCATAGTCGATTGTATCGTTCAGCTGAACAACCCAGGCTCAAGTTCGGTCATTCGCCTTGACGATGGCGGCAATGGTTTAATTAAAGACCTGACAGTGAGAAATAGTACATTTTTGAATTTGGTAGAAAACAAATCCGGTTATTTCATTCGTTACAGCAATGCTAGTAACGCCCAGCCCAAAAAGATATTCGGAAACGCAGGAAACTCCTCAACTTTTACTATTGAGCATAACACCTTCAGCCATGTAATGTCTGGTAAAGATTTTGCCAACAATATGCCAAATACGAATACATTGACAACAAAAGTGCAGTACAATATTTTCTATGACGTATTCCGTGTATACCAAATCTTGCAATCGCAGGCTAAAAGGTACACAGCCGATAATATTATCTATGGAGTTCCAGGAAGAGACCCTCAAAGCACTGACTTAGACCGTACAGATACGGATGGAAAACCGTATACTACACTAGAGGATCCGGACTTCGAAGGACCATTTGAGGTAGCATTAAACCTGGAAGAAGTAAACGGTGGACTAAAATTCACTCCGCGTAGCGCACTTGCGTTAGATAAAAAAATCGGTGACCCTCGCTGGATTGAAACTGAAGATACAGAAGAAGAATAATCTTTTAATATTATGACAATGAAATATAATAATAGAATAAAAACCGGGCTGGTTTTCTTTCTGGCTTTTGTAATCTCTCTGATGACTTATGCCCAAGAGAGCCAAACGTTTAGTGGTGTTGTCTTAGATGAGGCAGAAGAACCTGTAATCGGCGCGAGTGTAAAGGTATTAGGAACATCAACAGGTGTCATTACCGATTTGAATGGTAAATTTAGTATCGCCGTATCCAAAGGCAATACAGTCGAAATATCTTTTGTAGGTTACGCGCCGCAAGAAATCACTGATTTTAGACGAACCAAAATCACATTAAAAGAAGATACACAACTACTCGATGAAGTGGTTGTGGTAGGTTATGGCACACAGAAGAAAGCACACCTTACCGGTGCGATTTCCACAGTACCTATGGATGAAATCCAAGACCTGTCGAGCGGTGGACTCGCTTCCATGCTGGGCGGATTGGTTAATGGTCTGAGCGTTAGCGGTGGTCAGGCGCGTCCGGGCGAAAATGCACGTATTTATATTCGCGACACCAATTCACTTACTCAGGTAGGAAGTACAGCACAAGAACCGTTGTATGTAATCGATGGATACATCTATCCGAATGATGTGAAAGTGGGTAATGTGTACGAAAACCTGGGAGCTACGGCTTTTAATAATCTCGACCCCTCGGTTGTTGAAAGTATTTCGGTATTGAAAGATGCCGCCGCTGCCGTATATGGGGCTCGTGCTGCCAATGGTGTAATTTTGATAACGACCAAAAAAGGTAAATTAGGTGCTCCTCAGGTTTCTTATTCAGGGCAATTTGGTTTTACCGATGAAGTGGCACGCCCCAAAATGCTGAGCGCATACGATTATGGTAGATTATACAATACCTATGCTGCCGGCGATCCAACCAACACTTCGTTGAATAAAACTACAGGCTTGTATCAAGCCGATGAATTGGAAGCTATGAAAGGATTGCACTACGATTTGTTGGATAAAAACTGGAAAATGGGTTATACCATGAACCATAGCGTAAACCTGAGTGGAGCTACAGAAAGAGCCAATTACTTTGCCGGTATTTCATATTTCGATCAGGAAGGTAATATGGGAAAATTAGATTTCGACCGCTGGGCCTACCGCGCCGGTGTTGATGTAAAAGTGAGTAAATGGTTGAAGGTAAATTTATCCGTATCCGGCGACTACAGCAAGAAAAATAAACCGCTTGTAAAAGTAGGCGGAACAAACGCCGAAAATGATTATAATATAGCTCTTACTCGTCCTTATTATATTCCGGAAGAAGTAAATGGCCTCCCAATAGCCGGTTATGGTATTACCAACACCAGAAAACACGGAAATGAAGAGTATGCTTATGAAGTGTTGCAAAATTCAGGCGACTATAGCCGTACGATGACTTCGAATATGGCTATCAATGGTAGTGTCAGTTATGACTTTGGTTGGAATAAAATCTTAAACGGCTTAAACTTGCGATTCTCTTATTCGAAGAGTATCAATACAGATAAAGGTAACGAATTTGGTTCTAGATATAAAATCTACGCCATGACAAATCGTTCAGGTAGCGGTAACCACTTGTACACTCCTGTGGCCGGACAAGATTATGACGCGTTGATGGCTGAAGACAACTTTCGTCCGCTTAATATCGCTAATGGCGATTATCTGTCGCGTAATATGAATCGTACCGACAACTATCAGATGAACTTCAGTGCTTCTTACGCACGTAGCTTTGGCCTGCACAGTGTTAGTGGGTTGTTTTCTATTGAAAGATCGGAAGCAGAAAATGAATACCTATACGGATATGTAACCGGACCTTACGAATTTACAACCGGCCAGTCAAACTCGGCTACCGGAGAAACAAAAACTGTAACGTTTACGCGTGGTGAATCGGGTAGTCTATCCTATATCGGTCGTTTGAATTATTCATATAATGATAAGTATTTGCTTGAGTTCCTGTTCCGTTCGGATTCTTCTACCAAATTCGCTCCCGAAAATTATTGGGGATCATTCCCATCTGTTTCGGCTGGTTGGATTATTTCGCAAGAAAAATGGATGAGTAAAGTGAAATGGATTGATTACCTGAAAATACGTGGATCTTTTGGTCTAACCGGTCGTGACAATACTGCGCCTTGGCAATGGATGCAGGTTTATGCGCAGGATGCCAACAAGGGTCCTATGTTTGGATCAAGTAACAGTGCCGATACGGACAGACGTATTACGATTAATAAAAACAATTCTGCGGTAAACCGTGATGTACATTGGGATAAATCGTACAAAGGAAACTTTGGTGTCGACTTTAATATCTTAAACAACCGATTATCTTTAACTCTTGAAGGATATTATGTATGGAACCGTGAAATGTTGATGAATATCGTACAAACAGTTCCCGGTACTGTAGGAACGCAATCGGCTGCAGTAAACTTAGGTGAAACAGACAATTATGGTATTGAGTTTTCTGCTACATGGAGAGATAAGATCGGTAAAGACTTTAAATATAAGATTGGCATCAATACCGGTTATTCTGATAACAAGGTACTTAACATGGACTTTAAAACCGAATACGATTATCGCTTAATCAAAAAAGGAGGACGTTCTGATGTCGGTACTTGGGGTATGCAATGTATAGGTATGTTCCGCTCGTTCCAAGATATTGAAGAATACTTTGAAAAATACAGTATTACCTCTTATTTGGGAAAACCTAAAGATCAGGTTCGCCCGGGTATGTTAATTTACAAAGATGTTCGTGGAAAAAGATTGGAAGATGGAACCTACGAAGGCCCTGATGGTATTGTAGACAAAGACAATGACCAAGTTCGCTTGTCTAACCGTTCTAACCCTTACGGATTTACAACCAATCTGAGTGCCGAATGGAAAGGTATTTCTTTGACAGCCCAATTAAGCGCAAGTTGGGGAGGATACAACCAAATTCCTTCGGCCGCATTGAAACCGGGTTTGGGAATAGAATTTACCAATATGCCTTCTTTCTGGAATCCGGATAATATATTTGTATATGATGACATATACGACGGATCGGGCAATTTGGTAATGGAAGCCAACCGCAACGCCAAATATCCGAACCTCAGGTATAACAGCGACAACAGCATGGCCTCTACATTCTGGCGAGTGAGTGCTACAAGCGTTCGTTTAAACCGTCTGACACTAGCTTATGCTATACCCAAAAAGTATACAAACTTTATTGGTATCCAAAGCTGTCGTTTCAATGTAACCGGACAAAACTTGCTAAGTCTGTATAATCCGTATCCAGACCATTTTATGAGTCCGATGGCCGCTTTCGGTAGCTATCCTACATTGAGAAAATTTACAGTTGGTGTTAACGTTTCATTCTAAAGAGAATTGATCATGAAAAAAAAGAATATAAAACGATTGAGTTTTGCCTTAATGGCAATGATAACTTTAGCTTCTTGTAGCGATGCGTTTTTGGAAGAAAAAAAGAACTCCGACAATGTAAGCGCAGATATTTACAACAACTATACGGGTGCGAAGTCACGTGTGAGCGATATCTACGCATGGTCATTGCCCGATGCGAATCAAAATGCGAACTGGAAATATAACTGTACGGGAAATCCGGACAATCAATCCAAAGCAACCGAAGAGTATAGCGGATTCGATGATATTGCATTTGTAAATCCCGACAAACCGCTAACAGTAACCGGAGGAAACAAAGTGCCCGATTATTTTCTGAATCAAAGTACCAACATTCAGGAAGCTGTATGGGGGCGTATCCGAAATATAAATGATGTTATTTTTGGAATTAACAATGGCAACCTTCCACAAGAACAAAAAGATGAATTGTTGGGACAAGTTCACTTCTTCCGCGCATGGTGTTATTATAACTTAGTGAAATGGTATGGTGGTGTGCCTATCCTTAAAGACGTGTTAGATCCGATAGAAACGTCTATTACTCCACGTTTTTCGGCCAAAGATTGTATTGAATTTATCTGCCAGGATCTGGACGAGTCGGCGCGTATGTTAGAGATGGCTACAACTTCTGGTGGCTGGACCGGTGACAATTGGGGACGTGTAACCTCGGGTACCGCGCTTGCGCTGAAAGGTCGCGTATTATGTCTTTGGGCTAGCCCGATGTTTAACAGAACAAATGATATAGCCCGTTGGAACAGAGCTTATGAAGAGATCACAGCGTCTATCCCGGTAATCAACTCATGTGGTCATGGTTTACATACAAGTAGCAATAATGTTAATGCCTCCGATTTTGCCAGCATGTTTTCTATATATACTAGTCAGGAAGCGGTATTTACCACGCTTTACAACATTGTAAAAGCAGGCGATGGACAAAAAAACAATGGCTGGGAACGAGCTATCCGTCCTACTAATACCAACGGTGGAGGAGGCAGGGAAGCATCGGCCATGTTGGTTGACATGTTCCCAATGGCCGATGGTAAAAGACCGGCGTTAAGCAATACATACACAACATTAGAAGCTTCAGCCTATACTTATGAGGAAAACTATCCATTTATGAATCGTGACCCACGTTTTTATCGCACATTTGCTTTCCCGGGCGTGCGTTGGGCATTTAATGGAGACCCAACTCAGACAGATGCTGATAACCCATCGTATGGACAAGGAAAAGAGTATGTATTGTGGAACTATGTTTGGTATCTGGATAAAAACGACCAAGGCAATGTGGAGAGTGGAAATTCTTATGCTGCCGATAACTTACAAGGTAGCAAGAGGGGAATCTATGTACGTAAACGTACTGATGACGCAGATTTAAATGGTTCGTTGTATAATTACGATGCACTAAATAGAGGCTATGGCTTTGCTTATTCTAGTGCTCCTTATATGGAAATTCGTTATGCTGAAGTTCTGCTGAACTATGCTGAAGCTGCCTGTGGAGCCGGTTATATGCCGGAAGCTGTAGCTCAATTAGAGAAGATTCGCGCTCGTGCCGGGTATACAGGAAGCAACGGCTATGGTTTGCAGGACGATTTGTCAACTAACCAAGCGGCATGTATGGCAGCAATTATCTACGAACGCCAAATCGAACTAGCCTATGAAGGAAAGCGTTTCGATGACCTTCGCCGTTGGATGTTGTACGATGGTGGAACAGAAGAAGTTCCCGGTGCTCCTGCTAGCTGGAAGCTAACCGGTTGGGGTGGAAACACGTGTGCTTACTTAGGCTTTACACCTATGAACGGGCAACGTCGCGAAAATATGGAATTCCGATTAGCCGATAAACATGGTATAGGTGATAAGGATAAGCTCAAATGGGATCCATTAACAGACGGTACTGGTGTTACTCGCCCTGACGGAGTTGATTTTCGTAAACCAGACCTGGAAAATCAATTGGTGGATTTAAAAACATTCTATATGGACAATTTTGTTCGCAAATTGAAATCCGGTGATGGTCGAGACGCGAATCATATTAATTTGACCATAAAATTCTTACCCCGTTATTATTTCCTAGGGCTTGCACAAAGCGCACAGAGCAATAACAAGACTTTAGCACAAACTATTGGCTGGGAAGATTACAACACCGGAAATTCAGATGGAACATTTGACCCGTTGGCAGAATAATATTTTAAATTAAATAATATACGAAGAGAGAGTCGCGATTTAAATTGTGACTCTCTCTCTTTTTATGATTAAACCAAACGCAAAATTAAATGTCTAATTTACACTAATTGTGATTACAAAAGAATTCAGTTTTCGTCTAAGATGTATTATAGTTGAAACCAAATAATTGATTATGAGAAAGAAAGTGTTTTTGGGGATTTTAGCCATTACCTTGACTATTCCTTTTTCTGTGATACGTGCACAGTATCCAAAAGTACCTAAAGAGGTGCAACAAGCTGCCAATGAAAAGATGAACGAAGAGTATCGTCGTTCTGAGGAGGCTTGGAAAAAAGCATTACCCATTATTGAACAAGAAGCAAAGGAAGGTCGTCCGTATATTCCATGGGCTGCTCGCCCAACAGATTTGCCACAAGCCAGGATACCTTCTTTCCCCGGTGCCGAGGGTGGTGGTATGTTTAGTATTGGTGGTCGTGGCGGTAAGGTAATTACTGTAACCAATCTGAATGACCGTGGTCCCGGTTCTTTCCGGGAAGCTTGTGAAACAGGCGGAGCTCGTATCATTGTATTTAATGTTGCTGGTATTATTAAGTTGGAAACTCCTATTATTGTGCGTGCTCCTTATATCACTATTGCAGGACAAACTGCTCCTGGAGACGGTGTCTGTATCGCCGGTGAATCTTTTTGGGTAAATACACACGATGTTGTAGTTCGTCACATGCGTTTCCGTCGTGGTGAAACTGGCGTGGGTCGTCGTGACGACTCTTTCGGAGGAAACCCGGTAGGGAATATCATGATTGACCACTGCTCTACAAGTTGGGGGTTGGACGAAAATATATCTTTCTATCGTCACATGTTCGATCCGGGTGATGGAAGCAAAGAATTAAAACTGCCTACAGTGAATGTTACTATCCAAAATACAATTTCTTCTCAAGCATTAGATACGTATAACCATGCTTTTGGTAGTACGCTGGGTGGCGAGAATTGCTCTTTCATGCGTAATTTGTGGGCTAGCAATGCCGGTCGTAATCCTTCAATTGGATGGAATGGCGTATTTAACTTTGTGAACAATGTAATTTATAACTGGGTACATCGTTCTGTAGATGGAGGAGATTATACTGCATTATATAACATCGTTAATAACTATTATAAACCAGGTCCCTTGACTCCAAAAAGTTCTCTGGTTGGATATCGTATGGTAAAACCTGAGTCCGGACGTAGTAAACTTGGATATAAAGTTTATGGACGTGTATATTGTAATGGTAATATCATGGAAGGAAATGATGTGGTAACCAAAGATAACTGGGCTGGGGGAGTACAAGTTGAAGGTCTCTCTAATACAGGTCAATACACTGCCAATATGAGATGGGATGAACCATTCCCCATGCCACATCTTACTGTTATGGGTGCCAAAGATGCCTATAAATATGTTATAAAGAATGTGGGAGCTACTCTTCCCAAACGTGATATTGTAGACGAACGTGTTTTAAAAGAAGTAGAAACGGGTAAACCTTATTATATTGAGGGACTTGATCCGGGTTCATTCTACCAATTCCAATACCGTCGTTTACCTGCTGATTCATATAAACAGGGAATTATTACCGATATTTCACAAGTAGGTGGATATCCTGAATATAAAGGTACTCCTTATGTAGATACAGATGGTGATGGTATGCCTGATGTATGGGAAAAGGCAAATGGCTTGGATCCAAATGATTCTTCGGATGCAAATAAAGACTGCACTGGTGATGGATATACCAATATTGAGAAGTACATCAATGGTATCAATACTAAAAAGAAAACAGACTGGACGAATTTAGACAATAATCACGATACGTTGGCCAAGAAAGGCAAACTTTATTAATTAAAATACTGATGATGAAGAAAATACAAATTATATTTTTCCTGTTTACCGCAATGTCACTATCGATTCAGGCGGTCGAACTGAATAAAGATGGCCGTGATCCTGATTATGTGGTGTCCATTATCGGACGCTCGCAGAAGATTGTAGATAAGTTAGGTATAACCGATGCGAAGGATGCGG
>DAIMFE010000050.1:0-4707 GCA_036724805.1 Bacteroides sp. | reverse complement strand
GGACGCTCGCAGAAGATTGTAGATAAGTTAGGTATAACCGATGCGAAGGATGCGGCTTTGTATCGTTGCCACTTTGCGTTTCCGGCTGCACTATCTCTTTATTTGAATGATAAACAAGTCGAAGTTGTAAAAGATGGCATGACTTATGGTGTTGTAGATGTTACCTATACCGCAACATTGGAAATGATACCGTCTTTGACTGACGAAGAAAAAGCACAGATTTATGCCTGGCTGGTAGAAGCCCGTGAGTTTGCCATAGATGCCGAAAATTCGAATAAGAAACACGAAGCATTTGGTAAGTATAAGGGACGTATCAATAACTACCTTGCCAAAAGAGGGTATAACCTGACTAAGGAAAGAGAAGAATGGTATAAACGTATTGAAGCTAAAAAGAAGAAATAAATACTAAGAAGCTGGAAGCTAGCAGTTAGGTCAAAATGATGCCGCATGGCAGAGGAAAGACCTAGCTGCTAGTTTTTTGGCTTCTAATACGACCAACTTCTGATTATTGTTGAGTACAATAGATTCATCTTTTCGTCTGTTTATTATGTATTAATAAAACTAGATAAGTACGGATAATAAAATAAATCATTTTTAGACACGGATTACATAGATTTTAGTACACGGATAATACCGCAAGGCAACTCCTCTCCCTTGAAGGGAGAGGTGCCCGCAGGGCGGAGAGGGGAGTTCTATGCGGATAAAACTATTAATTATCAAAACACAAAACAATGAAAAAGAGTCTTTTACTAAGCATTTGCGCCTTACTGGCCATATCTCTTTATGCCCAGAAAAATGCAAGCATCAAAGTTAATCTTGAAGGGAACCGGATTATCCCGAAAGAAATTTACGGTCAGTTTGCCGAACACCTTGGAAGCTGTATATATGGTGGTTTATGGGTAGGCCCTCAAAGCAATATTCCTAATACAAACGGATATCGTACCGATGTTCTTAACGCATTGAAAGATTTAAAAATACCCGTATTACGTTGGCCGGGTGGTTGTTTTGCCGATGAGTATCACTGGATGGATGGAATCGGCCCACGTACAGATCGTCCTAAAATGGTTAACAACAACTGGGGCGGCACAATCGAAGATAATAGCTTTGGCACTCACGAATTTCTTAACCTTTGCGAATTACTTGAATGCGAGCCATACATCAGCGGAAACGTTGGTAGCGGTACAGTAGAAGAACTCGCTAAATGGGTAGAATACATGACATCGGATGGTGATTCGCCTATGGCAAATCTTCGTCGGAAGAACGGGCGCGATAAAGCATGGAAAGTAAAATATTTGGGTGTAGGTAACGAAAGCTGGGGATGCGGTGGAAGCATGCGTCCTGAATATTATGCCGATCTGTATCGCCGTTATGCTACTTATTGCCGTAACTACGACAGTAACAGATTATATAAAGTTGCCAGTGGTGCCAGTGATTACGATTATAACTGGACAGAAGTATTGATGGATCGTGTTGGCGGACGTATGCATGGTCTTTCGCTTCACTATTATACCGTTAAAGGTTGGAGCGGAAGCAAAGGAGCAGCTACGGTTTTCGACAAAGACGATTATTACTGGACATTAGGAAAATGCCGCGAGGTGGAAGATGTGTTGAAAAAGCATATCGCTATCATGGATAAATACGACCCCAAGAAAAAAGTCAACCTGTTACTTGATGAATGGGGTACATGGTGGGATGAAGAACCCGGTACAATTCGCGGTCATCTTTATCAACAAAACACCTTGCGAGATGCTTTTGTCGCTTCACTTTCTTTCGATATTTTCCATAAATATACCGAGAGACTTACCATGGCAAATATCGCGCAAATTGTAAACGTACTTCAATCAATGATCTTAACGAATGATAAAGGCATAGTGCTAACTCCAACATACCACTTATTCAAAATGTATGCGGTTCACCAAGATGCGACTCACTTGCCACTCGATATCAAGAGCGAAGAGATACCTGTACGCGATAACCGTACATTACCATTGATCAGTGCAACAGCATCTAAAGATAAAAACGGTGTTGTACATGTCTCCATGTCGAATATTGATGCTGATAACGCTCAAACTGTAACCATTGAATTACCGGGATTGAAAGCGAAAACAGTAACTGGTGAAATTCTTACTTCAAAGAACCTCACCGATCACAATACTTTCGAACATCCTAATACAGTAAATGTAAAAGAATTTAAAGGAGCAAAGTTAAACAAGGGAACATTAGAGGTTAAATTACCGGCTAAGTCAATTGTAACGGTTACTTTAAAATAATATTTGAAACTCACGTTTCAAATATTATCTTTGCAGAAAATATAAAACAACTCCAAGCTTATGAACGACATTAAACTTATGAACCGTGCGGCTGATAACATCCGTATCTTAGCTGCTTCAATGGTTGAAAAAGCAAAGTCAGGGCATCCGGGTGGCGCTATGGGTGGTGCCGATTTTATCAACGTGCTCTTCTCTGAGTTTTTAGTGTACGATCCTGCCAATCCTCGTTGGGAAGGCCGCGACCGTTTTTACCTCGATCCGGGACACATGTCTCCAATGCTATACTCTGTATTGGCTATGACCGGCAAATACAATGTGGACGAACTGGCGCAATTCCGCCAATGGGGTAGCCCAACACCGGGACATCCCGAAGTGGATATCATGCGGGGTGTAGAAAATACTTCCGGCCCGTTAGGCCAGGGGCATACATACGCCGTAGGTGCTGCTATTGCTGCTAAATTTCTGAAAGCGCGTTTTGGTGATATCATGAACCAAACTATTTACGCTTATATTTCCGATGGTGGAATACAGGAAGAAATTTCACAAGGAGCAGGTCGTGTAGCCGGCACATTAGGATTGGATAATTTAATAATGTTCTACGATTCAAATGATATTCAGCTTTCAACATGCACAGCTGATGTAACATGTGAAGACGTAGCAATGAAATACAAAGCATGGGGTTGGCACGTAATCACCATTAATGGTAATGATGTTCAGGAAATTCGCAATGCATTAAACGCGGCAAAAACCGTAAAAGGCCAACCCATCCTGATTATCGGTAAAACAGTGATGGGTAAAGGCGCTTTAAGAGCCGATGGTACCAGTTATGAAGCATGCAGCGATACTCACGGCGCTCCATTAGGTGGCGATGCATATAAAAATACCATCAAGAACCTAAACGGAGATGCTGAAAATCCTTTCGTAATCTTCCCTGAAACAGCAGCCATTTACGCTGCCCGTAAAAACGAGCTAACTAAAATAGCAGCAGAAAAGAAGGCCGAAAAAGAAGATTGGGCGAAACAAAACCCCGAACTGGCCGCCAAATTGCAAGTATTTTTCTCAGGAAAAGCTCCTAAAGTAAACTGGGAAACTATTCAACAAAAGCCGGGAGCAGCAACCCGTAACGCTTCGGCAACTGTGCTTGGTGCACTAGCCACAGAAGTAGAAAATATGATTGTTGCTTCGGCCGATTTATCCAACTCGGATAAAACAGACGGTTTCCTTAAAAAAACACATTCTTTTACAAGAGATGATTTCAGCGGAGCCTTCTTCCAGGCGGGTGTTTCAGAGTTAACTATGGCTGCCATCTGTGTAGGTATGACACTTCATGGTGGTGTGATCGCTGCTTGCGGAACTTTCTTCGTGTTCTCCGATTATATGAAACCGGTAATTCGTATGGCGGCACTAATGGAACTTCCGGTTAAATTTATATGGACACACGATGCATTCCGCGTAGGTGAAGATGGGCCAACTCACGAACCCGTTGAACAGGAAGCACAAGTTCGGTTAATGGAAAAGCTGAAAAACCATAAAGGACATAATTCTATGTTGGTACTTCGTCCGGCCGATGCTGACGAAACAACTCAGGCATGGAAACTGGCAATGGAGAATGTTTCATCTCCAACCGGATTGATCTTTTCGCGTCAGGATATTGCCAAATTACCCGAAGGTACCGATTATACTCAAGCTAATAAAGGCGCTTACATCATTGCAGGAGCCGATGAAAATCCGGATGTAATTTTGGTTGCTTCCGGATCAGAAGTGTCAACATTAGTGGCCGGAGCCGAATTGCTTCGCAAAGACGGTTTGAAGATTCGTATTGTATCTGCTCCATCCGAAGGGTTGTTCCGTAGCCAAAATAAAGAATATCAGGAATCAGTAATCCCTACAGGTGCCAAGGTATTCGGATTAACAGCTGGTTTACCGGTAAATCTTCAAGGACTTGTTGGATGCAACGGTAAAGTATTCGGTTTAGAATCTTTTGGTTTCTCGGCTCCTTATAAAGTGTTAGATGAGAAACTTGGCTTCACTGCCGAGAATGTTTATAAACAAGTGAAAGAATTAGTTTAAAGTTTAAAGTTGAGAGTTACCATGTCGCATCGTAACTCTCAACGCTATCACACTTACCACACTTATGATACTTTTCATTGGGTTTAGAGCATACCCATACAGCGTAGGTGTTTTGTTTTACCCGGTTTTTACCCAGTGGTTTATCATTTGTAGCTACTTACTTCATGTGCAATGATATTACTAGGAAAAGCGTAAGTATATATAAATTAACCCCAAATGTCCATTAGAATTATCTGAAGCAAAACTGCATGCGGCATTCTTAATAACCATGTAGTTTGTAACTTTTGCTTCAAAAACCCTAATGGACATTTTGCATTAAAATTTGACAATACAACACTGACAGTCTAGCATTGCTTGCTGTTGTAAT
>DAIMFE010000049.1:0-23387 GCA_036724805.1 Bacteroides sp. | reverse complement strand
GTCCCCTTTTATATATTAATTAACGATTAAGCCAAGGTTCGGGGTTGAGCTGTTCGCGTTCTTTACGTAACTGAAAATGTAAAATGGTACGGTTCTTATCATTCTTATCCGAAGAGATCTTACCCAACGTTTGGCGTGCCTTTACTCTATCTCCTTTCTTAACCGTAGGGGCAGACAATCCGCAATAGACCGAAATATAATTACCATGTCTTATCAGTATATTAAATTGATTATCGCCGGATACCTGAAATACATAACTCACTACACCATCGAATATAGCGCGCGCTTCGGCACCAGGCGTTGTTTGAATATCAATACCTTTATTATCCAATATTACGTTTCGTAAACCCGCAACAGAGTACTGTCCGTAGTGGCTCACAATTGTATAAGATCCGGTTACCGGCATTGGCAGGCGTCCGCGGTTATCAGCAAAACTACCGGATAATGCACGGTCGGCCTTGGTCATAGTAAATGTTCCAACGGGTTCCGGTTTAGTAGGAGTTGGAGTAGAAGGCGTTGTAGGCGCGGTTTTCTCTTTTTTAGCTTCTGCCTCTTTTTCCCTCTTGGCCTCTGCTTCCGCTTCTCTACGTATTCTTTCAAATTCCTCAGCTATTAACTTGTCAATCCGGTCGTTCAGCCTTTTTGCCTCCTGGCGTTTTCTCTGAAGTTCATTCTGCAGTCCTCGTTGCTTTTTTTGAAGAGTGGTTATAATATCACGCTGTATGTTCTGCTGTTCTTCCAGCTTCCTGTTTTCATTTTCGCGTTCGGCCAACAACTGTTGTTTTCCTGCTCGTGTGGCTTCCAGTTCCGATCTTTTATGAGATATGGCTTCTTGTTTCTTTATTATTTCTTCGCCTTGCAACCGCTGGTAATTGGCATATTCTTGCACATAGCGTAATCTGCGATACGTTTGTTCCAGTGTTCTTGCCGAAAATATGAAAAGAAGTTTTTCCTCAATACGGCCATTCTTAGCCATGTATTGAATAGATTTGGCATAATTGTTTTTTGTAGTTACAAGGCCTGCTTCCAATACTCCCAGCTGCTCTTCCAGGGATAAGAGTTCACTGTCGATAATATCAAGGTCGTTGGTTATGTGTTGGATGTATCTCTTACGCTCATCAATCTGCCCCGAGATGGTAGCCAAAGCATTCATTTGCCCGCTAACATCATGTTTGGTCATATTGAGCGTTTCTTCCGATTTTCTTATTTGCTTCATCAAATCTGCTCTTCTTGCTTCCAGTTCTTTAATCAGGCTTTGTCCCTGAGCTGATGAAATACCCAGAATGCAAAAAAACAATATCGAAATTATTTGTTTCATTCCATTGTTTGTATTGATTGAATTAATTCTCTTAGCTCTTTCCTTTCGTATCGGGAAGGCGGTTTCACCGGCATTGGCTTTTGTGCTGGTACCGAAATCCTGTTAAGCTCTATTGTAAGCTTTTGATTGATTCTTCCATCCCGTACCGGGATTGTAATTTTTGCATTTCCTTCCTTCATGTTCCATCCTGTGTCGTTTTCCAGAAAAACAGCATTGGATAGCAGGTTTTGTAACCGCTTGTAATCCATCCGGTTTCCCAGTAGTTGATGTAAATCGGCAGCCGGAGTTACTGCATATTGCCTATTAATACGGTCGATAACCAACATCTCATCGGGTGTAACTTCTATTCTTACAGCTTCTGTACGAAGAACAGGAGCAACCAGAGATATTTGAATAAGTTCATCACGAACCATTTTTACCGATCCGTTTAGTGTTTGTTTCTTCTTTCTCTCTTGTGGGATAGTAAGTTTTAAACGGGAAGAAAAAATATCAGGTGAAACGACACCTGCCAATTCCGAATTACCTGTTGTTCCTTTAGAAGATTTGCAGGAGTACAGGCATCCGGACAGGAGAAATACCCCGATTACCAACTTACGTATCAGTTTCAGCATTATTCCGCTATAAACTTCTTTCTGGAAATTTTCTTTTTTAATGTTTTTGATTCACTCCCCAATTCCTGCGCTTGTTTCCAATACGTCAGGGCACCATCCTTATCGCCAGTCATATAATAAATATCGCCGGCGTGTTCCACAATTACGTCACTGGTGTCTCCACCATTACGCATAGCATCATCAATATATAATTTTGCCTCGGCATAATTACCTTTTATAAATAATATCCAGGCATAAGTATCCAAATAAGTTGAGTTGGTAGGCTCTTTTCTCACTGTTTTATGACTCATCTCTTCTGCTTTATCCATATCTGCTTTAGGGGGCGATTTCATTATAGAAATGTAATACGCGTAATTGTTAAGCACCCCTACATTTTCCGGATTATAAACAAGGGCAGAGTCGTATGCTGCAAAAGCCTCTGTTACTTTATTCTTTGTGTGATAAATATCCCCAATCATGTTGTAAAAATCCGAAACCACGTCTTTGTTCACATCTTCGGGCAGATTCTCTAAAGCTTTTTCGAATGTATTTAAAGCTTTATCATTTTCATCTTTCTGATAGTAGGATATTCCAAGGTAAAAGGGAAATTCAATCATTTCGGGAGATAATTCAACGCCGGGCTCTGCAATCCGGATTACCCAATCATAATCATTTTTGCGAATTGCCGATCCTAACAATGTCATTCGGGCGGCAGTATTAGTTGGATCCTGTTGCAGAATATGTTCCAATACGGGAACTGTAGCGTCCTCCATTTTCTTATTTATCAGATACTGAACATACAACATGGGGATCTGGGTGTCTTCCTGATCCTGATCGATGATGCGTTTGAACATTGAAATTATTTCTGTGCTATCACTTTTTGCCTGTTCAGCCTTATAAATCTGCTGACGCATGATGTTCAACTTGATTTCAGGGTCGGTTTGTTTATTAAATAAAAGGCTATCGAGTTGTTTCTCGTATAATTCTCTTTGCCCGGTTTTTTCGTAATAGTTAGTGAGAGCAAGCATTACCATAGCGTTATCCGGTTCGTTGGCAAGAACATTTTGATAAATCTTTAATGCTTCTTCGGGTTTGTCATTTTGCATATAAACATCTCCCAGAATAACCTGATAGCGCATATCCAAAGGATATTCTTGTACAAGGTTTTCTATTTCGCTGAATGCCTTGTCATGATCTTGCAGGGTTAGGTATATGCGAAATTTTTCCATGGTGATCTGTTCACTTTTACCCATCTTATCTTCCAGTCTGTTAAGTGATTCGATCATTTTATCGTAATTCTTCTCGCGATTATACAATCCTATCAGTCCGAATAAGGTTTCGTATTTATTAGGAAAACGCGCGGTCATAGATTCGAACATTTGTATGGCTTTCTCGTTGGCGCCCCGTTGCAGGTACATGTTTGCCAAAGCATCCGAAAACCAATAATTATCCGGGTCGTTAGCTACAGCTTTTTCTAATGATTTCTGCGCTTCGTTTGGTTGATTGAGTGTAACGTATAGTTGGGCAATTTCGTATAATGCTGCGGCACCGTTAGGATTTATTTCCAGTGCATGGCGTAATAATTCGAAGGCTCCATCTGTGTTGCCGGATTCGTTAAGGTTGGTTGCTTCAAGGAAGAAATAGTTGTATTTCCGCTGCTCTTCGGGGGTAAGAGATTCCTGTGCTTTCACTTTTGCAGGGAAAGCCATCAAGAAAGTGAGCGCAAAAAAACAAGTATATGCTATACCGTAGTTTGTAATTTTCATCTAAGATCTTTTTATATAAGTCATTTCTTGCCGGTATGCCCAAAACCTCCGGCTCCTCTTTCGGTTTCTTCAAGAACCTCAACTTTCTCCCATTCGGACTGTTCGTGACGAGCAATTACCATCTGGGCAATGCGCTCACCATCTTCTATAACAAATAACTCGGAAGAAAGATTGATGAGGATCACACAAATTTCTCCTCTGTAATCTGCATCAATGGTTCCCGGTGAGTTTAATACGGTAATGCCTTTCTTTATTGCCAAGCCGCTACGCGGACGAACCTGTGCTTCATATCCTTGTGGAAGAGCTATATACAATCCGGTTTTAACCAGGCATCTTTGCATAGGAGCCAGGTTAATTGGTTCGGACAGATTGGCACGAATGTCCATGCCGGCGGAAAGTGTTGTTGCATACTCGGGAAGGGAATGCCGTGATTTATTTATAATTTGAACTTTCATTTTTGACAACATAATATAAATATGTTGCGAAAATAACAAAAATGAGGTTAACTATGGCTTATTTATTGTTTTTTATTGATGGTACGGCGTTTATTCTTTAACAGAAAAAGCAACAGATTATACAAAACTATCAATTTATTCATCTGCGGATTTGCCTTTTCTCTTGACTTAAAAGTCCCATATCATGGTATATACGTGTTTTTCTGTATCTTTGCACCTTAAATTGTTGAATAATGAACTGGAAATCATTAATATCCGCAAAGCGTTATGGAATGGAAAAATACCATGAAGCAAGAGAAGAGAACCGTTCCGAATTCCAACGAGATTACGACCGACTTATCTTTTCTGCTCCTTTCCGTCGCCTGCAAAATAAAACCCAGGTATTTCCTTTGCCCGGGAGCGTATTTGTTCATAACAGATTAACACATAGTTTAGAAGTTTCGTGCGTAGGGCGTTCACTTGGAAATGATTCTGCCAAGTTGCTTTTGGAAAAACATCCGGAATTGAAAGATTCTTTCCTGCCCGAAATCGGCTCGATCGTTTCTGCAGCATGCCTGGCACACGATCTGGGTAATCCCCCTTTTGGACATTCTGGTGAAAAATCTATTTCCAAGTATTTTGAAGAAGGAAAAGGGAGTGAACTTCAATATAAGTTAGCGGCCAAGGAGTGGCAGGACTTTATTCACTTTGAAGGAAATGCCAATGCTTTCAGATTGCTGACCCACCAGTTTGAGGGGAGGCGTTCCGGAGGATTTGCCATGACCTACTCCACATTGGCTTCCATTGTAAAATATCCCTATTCTTCTTGCCTCGCAGGGCAGAAATCCAAATTCGGCTTTTTTACTACCGAAGAGGAGACTTTCCGGCGTATTGCTGATGAACTTGAAATAAAGAAGCTGAATGATGATCCCCTGAAATATGCTCGCCATCCGCTGGTTTATCTGGTTGAGGCTGCCGATGATATCTGTTATCAGTTAATGGATATTGAGGATGCTTATAAACTAAAGATTCTCACAACAGAAGAAACCAAAGAGCTGTTTATGAACTATTTCCCGGAAGAAAAAAGGCAGAAGTTCTTGAAGACATTTAATTATGTGAGTGACGTTAATGAGCAGATTGCTTATCTGCGTTCATCGGTTATTGGTTTGCTGATTAAAGAATGTACCCAGGTATTCGTTGAGCACGAAGAGCAAATATTGGAAGGAGAATTTGAAGGGCCATTAATCAAAAGTATTTCGCCTCAACCCGCCGCGGCTTACTGTACTTGTTCCAAAACAGCATTTAGCAAAATATATCGTTCACGCGATGTTCTTGATATTGAATTAGCCGGCTTCCGGGTTATCAGCACATTGCTTGATTTAATGGTAGAAGCCGTTCAATATCCGGATAAAGCATATTCACGGCTTTTAATTGATCGCGTATCCGATCAATATAATTTAAAGGCTTTGGGGTTGTACGAACGGATTCAGGCAGTTCTTGATTATATATCAGGAATGACCGATGTGTTCGCACTCGATTTATATAGGAAGATCAATGGTAATAGTTTACCGGCAGTATGATTTATTTTTCTTTTGTTTTATAAAATACCTTATTTGCTCCGGAAGTAATCTTGCAATCAA
The DNA here is from genome assembly GCA_036724805.1 of Bacteroides sp. GTDB lineage: Bacteria > Bacteroidota > Bacteroidia > Bacteroidales > Bacteroidaceae > Bacteroides. The sequence goes on along the minus strand of DAIMFE010000049.1, from coordinate 17,639 downwards.
GCGGATCGTTTTTAACAAATGATTCGATATGTCGCATCCTTTTTTCTTCCAGAATCTCATCAACAGCAATCAAAATGCCGGTTTCCTCCACATCTCCGAAGCCATAGTTAATAGCGGTGCCAAACATACGCATTGTAGGGCTAAGGCTCATATAAGCGTTTACCAGTGGTGGAATATTAAAGTTAAGTTTGCGAATTTCGGTATTAAGTATACGGTAATCTTCTTTAAATGTTTCTTTATTGAAAAGCTGGGCAAGTTCATTCTCGTCCGATTGAAGAAGTAGGGGCCGAACCGGAGTAATAAGACCATCTCTGTCTTCAAAATGTTTTTTGAGGAAATAAAGAATCATGTCTCGCCCTTGTGGATGATAGCTGGGATACATGGTAACCTTTCCAAAGAAGTATTTTACTTCGGGCATAATCACAGTTAAAGCTCCCAATCCATCCCAAAGGTTATCCAAAGCAAACAGCCCTTTGCTGCCGGCACGCGATGATTGATATTCGAGCGTTACAAAAGAACGGCCTAGTTCAATCGTTTGGGGAAGATAATCATTGATAAACTCATCAGAAAAATTAAACATGTGGGCTGTGGCAAGAGTGGGCCGACCCTGTTCGTCGAATTTCACATCAGTACCTAAAATATAACGATAGCCGCCCAATATTTCTTCGGCTTCGGGATTCCATACAATTAATTGTTTGTAAGGATTATCCATGGTATCAAACTCATCGATATCCAGAGGTTTTCCAGTTCCTCCACCCGCTGCTCGAAAAGCAATTTCACGTAAACGGCCTATTTCCCTCATAATGTTGGGAGAGTCCTGATAAGTAATAATATAAATCTGATTATTACTCTTATTGGTCATTCTTAACCGTTTTTCTTCCGTAAGCTCAGCTTTTATCAGTTCTTTGCTAACCGGTGGGATAATCTCTTCTTCCATTTTATTTACCTTTTGCTGGCGACTCTTGGTCTTCTCCTAATTTATACACATCTTCTCTCACGAACTCAGCCCATTGAACTGGGGTTTTCGATTTATCGAAAGTTTGCCAAGGAATAGGTTTACCGAAAGTTATGGTGAATGTTTTATGGCGGTTTTTGAACATTTCATCCACCAGATAAATCATTGCTATATTAAATTTAATTCCAAATCTCTTGCAAAGATTGGCCAGATTATAAAAGAAGTTAGAGTTTTTGCCCTCAAAGTGTATAGGCACAACATCTCTTTTAGTCTGAACACTCTTTACAATAAAAGTTTTCGACCATTGTAGGTCTTTAATTACCCCGTTCTTTCTTCTCGAACAAAGTCCGGCAGGAAACATAATCATATGGTTATCAGATTCAAATCCGGCCTCTACCATACGAGGGAAATCTTTTGATTGTTTTCCGGTTTTATTTATCGGTATAAACAGAGGGGCAAGTCCTTTTACGGTCATTAATAAATCGTTTACGAGATATTTTACTTTTCCTTTATAATGGTTTCCAAGTACATATCCCAAAGCAACGCCATCTTGTCCGCCAAGGGGGTGATTAGAAACAAATGTCAATAATCGATCATTTGGGAGATTCTCAAGTCCTTTTATTTCCACCTTCGCATCCAGAAAGTCCATGCATGCATCCAGAAATTCAACCCCAACCTTATCTTTGGAGGCTTCAATAAATACGTTTAGCTCTTCCTGATGAATAATTTTCTTCAGATAAGAAACAAGAAACCTGGGTATGTATTTATAATGCTTCGGTGCTTTCTCGCGAAGTATCTTGTCGATGTCTATTAAGTAATCTGAATCTTGAGTCATCCTTTTTCATAAAAACGATTGTGCAAAATTAAACTAAGTTTTTATTTCCAGCAAAAAAAAACAATAAAATAACAGAAAGCCTTGGGGATAGGAATATCACTAAAACTCAATATCTTAAAAAAAACCTATCATATAGATTATATGAATATGCCTATAGAATTTGTCTATTGGATGAAAACGGGTTATTTACTTACATTTGCCCCAATTACACAAACTGAATTTTTACTAAGCACGTTTATTAAAAGATGTGAGTGAAATTCAATTATATATATAGTGAATTTGTTTAACGTGTTGTTTCCCGGAGGAGTCGCCATATTCTTCCGGGATTTTTGTTTTTACGGGGAATATTGTACTTTTGTACAAATATTTGAAGTTATGGTTTGGGATTCACAAACTAAAAGAAAAAGAGTACTCAGTATAATAGGTGGTGGAATAGGTTTCATAGCTGCATATTTATTGGTAAAGTTGTTGTTTGCTCCTTCGTTTGAAAGTGCCGGAAAAGAATTTGTAGATAGAATGAATAAAGGCTGTCCGATTATAGTGGATGAATTTACTCAATTGGATAGCTTAACCATTCCCAAAGGGAGCCATATTATCCGATATCATTATACAATATCAGGAATTGATGATGAAAATATTAGTTTGGAAGAGGCTCAGCAAAGATTGAAGAAAGTGGCTATAGATAATTTCAAGGCTGCGCCCGATCTCAAAGCGATGAGAGATAACAGTGTTATATTCGATCTGGTATATTTTGATAAAGGCAGAAAGAAAATAATGGAAATCAATATTGTTCCTTCCGATTATAAATAAAGGGTTATTTATGTTGATAAGAAAAGCAATAATTAGCGATATAAATCCTTTAATGGATATTTACGACCACGCCCGGCAATTTATGCGATCTGTTGGAAATGCAAACCAGTGGATAAACGGATATCCTTCAGAAGAAATTATCAGAAAAGATATTTTAAACGGCAACAGTTATGTTTGCATAAATAACAATGTGATTGTTGGTGTTTTTTGTTTCTTTCAGGGCGATGATCCCACATATACCAAAATATACGATGGTGAATGGCTGGACGATAAACCGTATGGGGTTATTCATCGCCTGGCAAGTTCGGGCACCGTAAAAGGTGTTGCCGACTTCTGCTTTCAATGGTGTTACCAGCAATGTGGAAATATCCGGGTAGATACCCATAAAGATAATACCGTATTGCAGCATGTTCTCAGAAAGAATGGGTACAAGCAATGCGGTATTATATACATATCTAATGGCACGCAACGGATTGCGTTTCAGAAAAATTGATAGATTCTAATTCGTCGAACTGCCGGATAAAATCATTCTCAGCCTGTATTTCTATTTCTTTGTATTCTTCATCGTGATTAAACCAACAAAGGAAATTTCCCAGTTCCGAATAATGGAAAGCGTCTTTGTAAGCCCATGTAGAATCTTGAATATTGGGTTTATAGAAGGTTGTTTTTAGCGTATACTCACCCGTTTCACTCATAAGGGCACCACGGTAGGCCTGATATAATGCAAAATATATATCCGCGTAAGCCAGTTTAAACATATATTTATCGCGAAATTGTTTTACGATATTTTCCAGTCCTTTAACGGCGAATACAACGTTATAATAGCGATCATTCGCCATGTTGGGCTCTAGCGCAGCATCATTAGAAGGAGTGAGCGCGGCACTGGATAACTCGAAACTTCTTTCATTGCAGGCAACCTGCACTATGTAATATTCTGGCCAACTATCGTTTTCGCTTCTTTCTTTCTCAACAAGCCTTTCCATGTAACCAACTGCTGCATTAAAATTATTTTCCAGTATACTCATACTAATTTGTTTTATTAAGTAATTTATTTTACTATAACAAACTTCGGCTGTTTTGGTTTGATTAGTGATTAATAACCCGTACCTAGTCAAACAACTCCTGTAATACATTTAATGATTTAAGTTCGCCAAATCCGGGTATGTGTAACTGGTAGTATTCATTTATTATTTCAATACATCTGGCACGATCCATCCGGTTCATGCCAAACAGGTGCATAGTATCGTAATTCATCCGCATTAATTGAGTGAGTCGATACGCCTCTTCACCTTTTATATAAGAAGAGTGCGTTAACGGTTTTAAGGGAGTGAAGCTTGCATTTAATAAATCAAAGTAATCCCCCTGCGAATAGTCATCCAAATTAGGATATAGCCCAAGAAAACGGGTTAACTTCATCAAGAAAACTAAATGAAAATTGGCGAAATTGTTTTCGCATGTATCCAGCCATAAAATAGAATACTGTAAGTAAGAAAACAAAGGTTTATTCTCTGTTTCTTCTTTTACGGCTCGGTAAAGAAATTCGGCCAAGAATAAAACAATGGTAGATTTATAAGGATTGTATGGAATAGTGGCAAACGGATAAGAGGATTTAGCTTCTTTTATCCGATAAAGATTAGTGCCCGGACGCATACTGGCTTCGAACTCAATTAGTGCAAGTGGTTGAAACAGTGCGGGTTTGGTTGATGTTTTTTTTGAGCGTGAAACCGAAACCAGAAAAGAAGCACGGCCCAATTGCTTGGTATATATATCGGCAATATTGGTTGTGTCATTGTATTTTAATACATGGAGTACTATGCCCGTGAGTTTTTGTAACATCTTCGCCTATATTCTTAACCCGTCCAATAACTTTTCGTAAATGCTTATTGCTTCTTCAATCTCTTTTATCATAATATATTCGTCTGCGGTATGCGATCGGGAAGAGCGCCCCGGCCCCATTTTTACCGATGGAAATCTCATCAATGCCTGATCTGAAAGGGTAGGAGAGCCAAAAGGAGTGAGCCCTAGTTGTACGGCTTTCTGCACAAACGGATGATCTTCGGGTATTTGCGAAGAATTAAGCCGGAAGGATCGCGCGGTAGCCTCACCGGAAATGTGTTCTTTAATGGTGTTGAAAAGTTCTTCGTTAGCATACAATTCGTTGCTACGTATGTCTACAACAAATGTACAGTTGTCCGGAATCACGTTGTGTTGTGTGCCCGCATTTATCTGGGTAACATTCATTTTAACCGGGCCTAAAAGGGGAGAAATTCGTTCAAACCTATAATCCCGAAACCAGCTGATATCAGCCAGCGACTTATATATGGCGTTGTCTCCCTCCTCGCGGGCAGCATGCCCGGCTTTACCTGTAGCAGTAACATCCAGTACCATTAATCCTTTTTCGGCAATTGCCGGTTGCATTTCTGTTGGTTCGCCAACAATGGCAAAGTTAATGGGGGGCAGTTCGGTGAGAACACTCTCTATGCCCTCTTTACCCGAAATTTCTTCTTCGCAGGAAGCCAGATATATAAGGTTATAGGCTTGTTCCTTACGGCATAATTGCAAAAAAACAGTAAGAAGGGAAACAACGCTGGCACCGGCGTCATTACTTCCCAATCCATATAATTTTCCATTCACTTCAAGCGGAGTGAAAGGATCTTTCAACCATCCTCTTACCGGCTTAACGGTATCAATGTGCGAATTTAGCAATAGGGTGGGTTTATGAAGGTCGAACATCGGACTAAAGCACCACGTGTTATTCCCTTTCCGTCCGGTTTCCATGCCAAAGGCTTCTATGTGCGATTGAAGAAAATCGGCAGCATCGCCTTCTTCTTTGCTAATTGAGGGAATCGCAATTAAAGATTTTAATAAATTTATAGCATCCATATTAAAAGTTGATAGTGGATAGTTTCATTCCCAACTATTAGGTTGCAAATTTAACGATAAATCAACATTATTCTTACCTTTGCACAGAATATTCACCAAATCATAGAATATGCATTATTATCATCCCGCTGTTCTGGTTCATCATCAGGCGGATAAATATGGCGATAAAACAGCACTCCGCTATCGCGATTATGAAAAAGGACAATGGTTCCCCATTAGTTGGAATCAATTTTCACAAAATATAAAAATAGCAGCAAACTCTCTCATCTCTCTTGGCGTAACAGAAAAAGAAAACATTGGTACTTTTTCGCAGAATATGCCCGAGTGTCTTTTTGTAGAATATGCTTGTTTTGCGAATCGGGCCGTTTCCGTTCCGTTGTATGCAACCAGTTCTGCCGTTCAGGCGCAGTACATTATAAACGATGCCGAAATAAGGTACCTCTTTGTTGGAGAACAATTTCAATACGATGTGGCATTCAGTATATTAAGTATGTGCTCATCGTTGGAGAAATTGATCATCTTTGACCCGAAAGTAAAAAAAGACCCCCGAGATAACAACTCGATTTATTTTAATGAATTTCTTGCTTTAGGAAAAGATCTTCCTCATAGTGAGGTTGTTGAAGAAAGAACCGCAAAAGCTACCGAAGATGATTTGGCAAATATTCTCTATACTTCAGGAACCACCGGAGAGCCAAAAGGGGTAATGATGCATCATAGTTGTTTTATGGAGGTTTTCCGCATACACGATATCCGACTAACTACGATGACGGATAAGGATGTATCGATGAATTTTCTACCCATGACACACGTATTTGAAAAAGCATGGAGCCATTTATGTATTCATAAAGGAGTACAGATATGCATAAACCTTCGTCCGGTAGATATACAGATGACGATTAAAGAAATTCGCCCTACACTGATGTGCAGTGTGCCTCGTTTCTGGGAAAAAGTGTATGCCGCGGTTCAGGAAAAAATAAATGAAACAAAAGGCATAAAGAAGGTTTTAATGCTAGATGCTATTAAAGTTGGTAAGACGCATAACATCGACTATATCCGTGTGGGTAAAACCCCGCCATTGGGAAATAGATTGAAATATAAATTCTATGAGAAGACGGTTTATAAACTTCTTAAAGAAACAATAGGGATTGAAAACGGTAATTTTTTCCCTACTGCCGGTGCTGCAATACCGGATGGCATATACGAATTTGTACGTTCGGTAGGTATCGATATGATTGCCGGCTATGGTTTAACAGAATCTACAGCTACCGTATCTTGCGCGTGGAAAACCGACTATACTATCGGTTCAGTTGGAAAGGTAATGCCCGATGTTCAGGTAAAGATTGGTGAGAACAACGAAATTCTTCTCAAAGGTAAAACGATAACCAAAGGGTACTATAAAAAGGCTGAAGCTACTGCCGAGGCTATTGATAAAGAGGGCTGGTTTCATACGGGTGATGCCGGATATTTTAAAGAGGGCGAGTTGTATTTAACAGATCGCATAAAAGATCTCTTTAAAACATCGAACGGTAAATATATTGCTCCACAGGCTCTGGAAACTGCCTTAGTTACAGATCGTTATATTGATCAACTTACTATTATTGCCGATCAGCGCAAATTTGTTTCCGCATTGATTATTCCTGTATATCCGCTTGTTGAAGAGTATGCTAAAAAAAACAAAATTGCGTATACCGATATACCGGATTTGCTAAGCAAGCCTCAGATCATCGAATTATTCCGTAGCCGTATTGATACTTTGCAGCAACAATTTGTTCATTACGAACAGATTAAGCGATTCACGCTTTTACCGGAAACATTCACTATGGAGAAGGGGGAATTGACAAATACCTTGAAAATTAAACGAAATGTTATAGCACAGAACTATAAAGATATTATAGATAAAATGTACGAGGAATAGCTTTTTTATACCAACAAAACAACAGCAACGTTGTGTTGCTACAAATGCGCGTTGCATTTGAGAAAATGCAACGCGCATTTTCAAATTACAACGTTGCTGTTTACTCAAAAGCAACGTGCATTTGGCAGAAATGCAACGCACATTTGGAGTAGAAAGACAGCCCGGATGTATGATACCTACAAAAAGGAGCCTTTTCCCAAAGGCTCCTTTTCCATAACAAATTATTTAATTAAAAAATCGGAAAACAATCAAATGTTATTCTCTTTAATGAGATATTCGGCAATCTGAACGGCATTCAGAGCGGCACCTTTTTTAATCTGATCGCTCACTGTCCAGAAAGTAAGACCGTTCTCATTGGTGAGGTCTTTACGGATACGTCCTACATAAACAGGATCTTTACCCGAAAGGAATAAAGGCATAGGATATTCCTTTTCAGCCGGATTATCCATAAGGACGATACCGTTGGCTTTAGAGAAAGCCTCACGAGCCTCTTCTACTGAAATTGGCCTCTCGGTTTCTATCCAGGTGCTTTCGGAATGAGATCTTAATGCGGGAACACGCACGCAAGTAGCGCTCACTTTAATATCGGAGTGCATAATTTTACGTGTTTCATTAAACATCTTCATCTCTTCTTTAGTATAGCCATTATCTGTAAATACATCCACCTGAGGAATCAGGTTATAAGCCAACTGGTATGCAAATTTCTCTACGGTAACCTCTTCGCCTGCAACAATCTGACGGTATTGTTCGTGCAATTCGTCCATTGCAGCAGCTCCGGCGCCACTGGCAGCCTGATATGTAGAAACATGTACGGTTTTAATATGAGAAAGATTTTCGATTGCCTTTAGCGCAACCACCATTTGAATGGTTGTGCAATTAGGATTGGCAATAACACCGCGAGGGCGGTTCTTTGCATCTTCGGCGTTTACTTCGGGCACCACCAAAGGAACATCGTTATCCATACGGAAAGCGCTGGAGTTATCAATCATCACGGCTCCGTATTGAGTAATGGTCTTTTCAAACTCTTTAGATGTTCCTGCGCCGGCAGAGGTGAACGCGATATCAATATCTTTAAAGTCGTCATTGTGTTGCAAAAGTTTAACCTCGATTTGTTTTCCGCGGAAAGTGTATTTAGATCCTGCGCTGCGCTTAGAACCAAACAACGCTAATTCATCCATTGGGAAATTTCTTTCTTCGAGTACGCGAAGGAACTCTTGCCCTACCGCCCCGCTTGCGCCAACAATAGCTACTTTCATCTTTATGGGTTTTTAAGTTTATTGGCCGCAAAAATACTACATTCTGTTGTATAACCGCGTAATAAAGGGAATTTTTTCGTATTTTTGCGTAAAATTTAAACCCTGATAGTGAATGAATTGGCTTAATATTAATTTGTCTTTACCAATAACTGACCCTACCTGGGTTTTCCTGCTGGTTCTTCTTATCATTCTTTTTGCCCCTATTTTATTGAGTAAACTTCGTATTCCGCATATTATCGGAATGATTATTGCAGGGGTTATTGTAGGTCAGCATGGTTTTAATATTTTGGTTAGGGATAGCAGTTTTGAGCTTTTCGGTAAGGTTGGACTGTATTTTATAATGTTCCTTGCCGGACTGGAAATGGATCTGGAAGACTTTAAAAAGAACAGATCTAAAGCACTGGTCTTTGGTATATTTACTTTTGCAGTACCCATGATTTTCGGTATATGGAGCTCAATGAGTATACTCAACTACAACGCTACCACCTCTGTATTACTGGCCAGTATGTATGCCTCACATACCCTTATCGCATATCCCATTGTAAGCCGTTATGGTTTATCCAGATTACGCAGTGTAAGTATAACCGTTGGTGGAACGGCCCTAACGGTAGCTTGGGCTCTTTTAATCCTGGCTGTAATCTCGGGCATGTATAAAGGAGAGATAACCAATATGTTCTGGATATGGCTTGCGGTAAAAATAGCTGTTGTTAGTTTTATCATCATCTATTTTTTCCCCCGCATCGGGCGCTGGTTTTTTCGTAAATACGAAGATGGTATCATGCAATTTATATTTGTACTGGTAATGATGTTTCTCGGCGGAGGTTTGCTGGAGATGGCAGGTATGGAAGGAATCCTTGGAGCATTCCTCGTTGGGCTGGTTCTAAACAGGCTGATTCCTAACCTTTCTCCTTTAATGAACCGTTTGGAATTTACCGGTAACGCATTGTTTATACCTTATTTCCTGATTGGGGTAGGAATGATAATCGATATCCGCTCTCTGTTTACCGGAGGTGAGGCACTTAAAGTAGCCATTGTTATGACGGTTGTTGCAACATTAAGCAAATGGGTAGCAGCGTGGATGACTCAGAAAACTTTCCAAATGGGCAAGAACGAACGAACCATGATGTTCGGACTGAGTAATGCGCAGGCAGCGGCAACTCTCGCGGCTGTTTTGGTAGGTAATAAAATTGAAATAGCTCCCGGAGTTCCCTTGTTGAATGATGATGTGTTGAATGGAACAGTTGTGATGATTCTCTTTACCTGTATAATCAGTTCCATCGCTACAGAAAGGGCTGCCCGTAATATGGCGATTGAGGATAATGTGGAAGGAGTTGATGGTAAGCCTAAAGAAGAAGAAAATATCCTGATACCAATAGCTAACCCCGATACAATAGCCAATCTTATGAATATGGCTTTGCTGATGAAGGAACCAAAACGCAAACACGGATTGATTGCATTGAGTATTATTAATGATAGCAACACTTCCGAATCTCGGCTAGCCCAAGGTAAACGTTATCTGGAACGTGCGGCTATGGTTGCCGCCGCTGCTGATGTAACGGTTCATACAGTTACCCGCTACGATTTAAATGTAGCATCAGGTATTATCCATACCATGAAAGAGTATGCCGCGTCCGAAGTAGTAATTGGGTTGCATCATAAAATTACATTGGTAGATTCTTTCCTTGGTAGGCTTACCGAAAATCTCCTGAAAGGAACCTATAAGCAGGTGATGATTGTTAAGAGTGTAATGCCTGTAAATACACTTCGCAGAATAGTGGTGGCTGTTCCTCCTAAAGCCCAGTATGAGGCTGGATTTGTTAAGTGGGTAGAGAGGCTTTGCAGGATGGGTGTTCAACTTGGTTGCAGATTGCATTTCTTTGCGCACAAAGATACAATACCTTATCTGGAAAGTTATATTATAAAAAGACATCGAAATTTGCGAAGGGAGATGACGGTACATGATGACTGGGATGATCTTTTGATGTTAACTAAGCATGTTAACTTTGATCATTTATTGGTTATTGTAAGTGCTCGCCGCGGTTTTATATCTTACGATCCTTCTTTCGAGAAATTGCCTGCGCAATTGAAGTATTTCAGCAATAATAGTTTAATGGTGCTTTACCCGGATCAATATGGTGATCCTCAGGAAAGTCTTTCAATATCAGAACCTTTACATCATAATGAGTCACAACATTATCAGTCTGTAGGAAAATGGTTCTATAAATGGTTTAGGAAATGAGGGTAAAGTGAGGTAGAGCCTCTACCTATCTTTACCTCACTTTACCTCCTTTGTTCAATTATACAAATTATGGACAACTGGAAACAACGAACCGAATTATTATTCGGAGAAGAGAAGATGCAGCGAATGGCCAATGCGCATGTATTGGTTGTTGGTTTGGGCGGAGTAGGAGCATATGCTGCTGAGATGATTTGCCGTGCCGGAGTGGGAGAGATGACGATTGTTGATGCCGATATTGTTCAGCCAAGTAATATAAACAGGCAGTTGCCGGCTTTGCATTCAACAATCGGAATGAAGAAAGCCGAAATACTTGCAGAACGTTTCAGGGAAATTAATCCTGACCTGAAACTAACTGTTGTTCCCGAATTTCTTAAAGACGACAATATACCCGAACTATTGGATCGTGCAAAATACGATTTCATAGTAGATGCGATTGATACCCTCAGCCCAAAATGTTTTCTGATATTCCATGCGATGAAAAGAAATATCAAGATCGTTTCGAGCATGGGTGCAGGCGCCAAAAGTGATATAACAAAGGTGTGCTTTGCAGATATCAAAGATACCTATCATTGCGGATTAAGTAAAGCAGTGCGGAAACGGTTACAGAAGATGGGAGTTAAACGAAAACTACCTGTAGTCTTCAGTACCGAACAGGCTGATTCAAAGGCTGTTATTCTAACGGAAGATGAAAGAAACAAAAAGTCTACTTGCGGAACCGTAAGTTATATGCCGGCGGTATTTGGTTGCTACCTGGCCGAATACGTTATAAAGAAATTATGATACCTACTTCAATTACTATTTAATATATGATACACTTAGAGGGAATCACCAAGAACTTTGGAGCGTTACAAGTACTTAAAGGTATAGACCTGGATATAAAGGAAAGCGAAATAATTAGCATCGTTGGTCCCAGTGGGGCAGGGAAGACCACTCTTCTGCAAATAATGGGTACGCTTGATAAACCGGATGAAGGTAAGATCTTTATCCGGGATACAGATGTGCGCCGGTTGAAGGAAAAAGAATTATCCACTTTCAGGAATAGGCACATCGGTTTTGTTTTTCAGTTCCATCAGCTATTGCCTGAATTTACTGCTCTCGAAAATATAATGATCCCTGCTTTTATTGCCGGAACCTCAGTGAAAGAAGCCACTGAACGCGCCAATGAATTACTTAGGTTTATGGGTATTGAGGACCGTGGAACCCATAAACCGAACGAACTATCAGGTGGCGAGAAACAGCGGGTTGCCGTAGCTCGCGCACTGATAAACAATCCATCGGTAATACTTGCCGATGAGCCTTCGGGTAGTTTGGATACCAAAAACAAAGAAGAACTACACCAGCTCTTTTTTGATCTTCGTAACCAATTTGGGCAAACTTTTGTTATTGTTACTCACGATGAGGCGCTTTCCCGGATTACGGATCGTACTATTCATATTGTTGATGGGCTTATTGGGGAATAAAACACAATCTTTATTCTATTTTTCATCGTTTTGACGTATCTCTACCCGGCGAATCTTACCGCTAATGGTTTTAGGCAACTCCTCAACAAATTCAATAACCCGCGGGTATTTATAAGGAGCAGTCACTTTTTTAACATGTTTCTGCAATTCTTTTGCGAGTTCTTCGCCTGCGCGTTCCTTGTATTCTTTAGCTAGAATAATGGTGGCTTTTACCACCTGACCGCGAATTTCATCGGGAACTCCTGTTATGGCACATTCCACTACTGCGGGATGAGTCATTAAAGCACTTTCCACTTCGAAGGGTCCGATACGGTAACCCGAACTCTTGATAACATCATCTGTACGACCAACAAACCAGTAATAACCGTCTTCATCTTTCCAGGCAACATCACCGGTATAATAAATCCCGTTGTGCCATGTTTCCCGCGTGCGTTCATCATCACGGTAATATTCTTTAAAGAGACCGATTGTTTTTTCATTGCCGGTTCTTATAACGATTTGTCCCTGCTCTCCGGCTTCTACCGAACGACCATCACGGTCGATCAAATCGACATTATATTGTGGATTAGGCATGCCCATACTTCCCGGTTTCGGCTCCATCCACGGAAATGTGGCTACAGTAAGAGTGGTTTCGGTTTGCCCAAAGCCTTCCATTAATTTAATTCCGGTGAGTTTAAAGAATGTTTCGTAAACGGCTGGGTTAAGCGCTTCGCCCGCAATGGTGCAGTATTCCAGTGATGATAAATTGTATTTGCTAAGATCTTCTCGTATAAGAAATCTGAAGATAGTTGGGGGTGCGCATAATGATGTAATCTTATAATCATTTATCTTTTTCAATATCTCGGCCGGTACAAACTTCTCATGATCGTACACAAATATGGTTGCTCCGGCAATCCATTGACCATACAGTTTTCCCCATACAGCTTTTCCCCATCCGGTATCGGCAATGGTGAGATGAATACTTTCAGCATGAAGATTGTGCCAGTAGCTTCCGGTAGTAATGTGCCCCAACGGATAAGTAAAATCGTGAGCTACCATTTTGGGCTCTCCGGTAGTGCCCGAAGTAAAATACATCAATGAAATATCATCATTGCTATTCCTCTTTTCAGGACGAACAAAAGGGGCAGCATTTTCAATCCCTTTATGGAAATCATCGAATCCATCGGGAATAACCGGGCCGATGCTAACCAGTGTCTTTAAACTCGGACAACCGGGTTTAGCTTCCAAAATATGGTGGGTTATTATTTCTTCACCTGCGGCAACAATCATTTTAATGTCTGCTGCATTGCAGCGATAGGTGATGTCTTTCTTTGTTAACAGATGAGTGGCCGGGATAACTACAGCACCCAGTTTATGAAGTGCGATAATACTGAACCAGAATTCATATCTCCTTTTCAGGATAAGCATTACCATATCGCCATGACCTATTCCAATACTTTGAAAATAGGAAGCAGTCATGTCGGTATATTTCTTCATTTCGGCAAAGGTAAACTCACGACATTCGTCTTTGTCGTTAGTCCACAACAAGGCACGTTTATCGGGTTCAAGAGAGGCCCATTCATCCACTACATCATAGGCATAGTTGAAGTTTTCGGGAACAGTTATTTTAAGCTTCTCAGCAAAGTCTTTCGATGAAGTAAATTTGGTTTGAGATAAAAACTTTTCTATCATTGGGTTAGATTTGAGTATTTGAGTATTTGAGTGAGGTAAAGGAGGTACCTCACTTCTTTTCATAATATTACTGCTAGAAATTGAACTTTCTTACCATTCAGCGCTTTCATTCCGTGTGGAAGTTTGGAGTTAAAGTAAATACTATCCCCCTCGTTTAGAATAAGTTCTTTACCGCCAATGCTAAGAAGCATACTTCCTTCAAGCACATAATTAAATTCCTGTCCGTTGTGGCTATTGTAATTCATCGGTACATCATCATCTTTGGGCTCAACTGTTACAATAAACGGGTCTGCATCTCGTTTAATAAAACCGGAGGCCAGTGACTGGTATTTATAGGCCTTTGTACGCTCAATTGATACACCTTTGTTGGCACGTGTTAAAAAGTATGAGCTCATTTTCGGCTCTTCACCAAACATTAACACATCGAGAGCAATATTATATGCTCGTGCAATCTTTTGAAGCATACTTACAGAAATGTCATTCTCCCCACTTTCGGCCAACCGGTATTCGTTGGGGCATATTTCCGCTCCGTTAGCCATTTCATCAATACTTAATTCCAGCACTTCGCGTAGCCCGCGTAACCGCTCTGCAATTTGTTTAATCTGGTCGTCCATAATATTTAAGTTTAAATTAATAAATAATTTGGAAAGTATTTTCAAATTGATGCTTTCATTGCCTTTATTATAGCAGATGTAAATCCGGCGTGATCTAATTCGTTGATTCCTTTAATAGTAATACCTCCCGGAGTTGTAACCTTATCAATTTCTACTGATGGGTGAGTATCTTTATTTAAGATCAGTTCGGCAGCACCTTTTACCGATTGTGCCACCATTCTCATAGCATCTTTGGGATAAATACCCATTTCGATTCCTGCCTGCATAGCTGCCTGCATATATTTAAGAACGTAGGCAATTCCACAAGAAGTTAATGCCGTTGTGGCAGGTATCTGTTTCTCGGGAATCAACATTGCTAATCCTAATTCATTAAAGATATCAAGAACAAGTTGGTTTTGTTCATTTGTTGCATTGAGTGATGCAATAAGCGTCATGCTTGCCAATTCGGATATGGCTGTATTCGGCACAACACGGAAAATAGTAGCAGAAGATGAAGTCCATTCCGCATATTGCCCCAGAGTAATGCCTGCTGCTATTGAAAGGATGATTTGCTTATCATAATTTATATTTAATCCCTTAATAACCTCTTCTGCCAGCCATGGCTTAACAGCAAGGATAACAATATCCGCACAACTTATAGCTTCCTGATTATCTTTTGTTGTGTTAATGCCCTGATTAAAAGCTTTTAAACTATTAAGTGCTACATCCGATGGATCGGTTACGGTAATATCGCAGGCTTTTATAATGCTTCCTTGGGTTAAGCCTTTTGCTATGGCTCCGCCCATGTTTCCGCCGCCAATGATTGTTATTTTCATGGTGATAATAAAATATTAATTTATAGCTTTACTAAACCTTTCCAAAAACTCCGTTGCTTCCTCCATACTCAAACATAAAGGTGGCAATAACCGGATAACATGCGTTCCTGTAACACCGGTGAATACCTTATAATCAAAAAGCAATTTCCAACGCAAGTCTTTTACCGGTTCTTCAAATTCCATACCAATCATTAACCCTCTACCTCTTACTGCTTTAATCTGCGAGAACTTCTTTAATTCTTCTAATAAGAAACCTCCGACCTTAGCCGCATTTTCAACCAGATGTTCTTTTTCCATAACATCAATTACAGCCAGAGCGGCTGCACATGCCAGATGATTTCCCCCAAAGGTAGTACCCAGCATTCCGTATGCGGGAGCAAACATCGGACTGATTAAAACCCCGCCTACCGGAAATCCGTTTCCAATTCCTTTTGCTACTGTAATGATATCCGGCTTTATGCCCGCATATTGATGCGCGAAGAATTTACCACTTCTTCCATATCCGCTTTGTATTTCATCCAGAATAAGGATGGTATTTGTTTGGGTGCAAAGTTCCCGAATCTCTTTTAAAAATGAATCTTCGGGAATAAGGATACCGGCAACACCTTGAATACCCTCAATAATAACCGCGCATATTTCTCCGGTTTCCAGTTCTGCTTTTAATGCATCGATGTCATTAAGAGGTAAATATGTAACATGTTTGTTGGAGTTAATCGGAGCAATAATTTTAGGATTGTCTGTAACTTCAACAGCCAGAGAAGTGCGGCCATGAAACGCTTTATTAAACGATATAATCCGGGTACGACCGTTGTGAAACGATGCTAGTTTTAACGCGTTTTCATTTGCTTCGGCTCCGGAGTTGATAAGAAACAGAGAATAATCTTCGTATCCACTGATTTTACCCATTCGTGCGGCTACTTCCTGTTGCAGCTTGTTGATTACAGAGTTAGAATAGAAACCAAGTTTACTTACCTGATCACTTATTCTTTTTACATATTCAGGGTGGGCGTGACCAATGGAGATAACCGCGTGCCCTCCATATAGGTCGAGGTATTTATTGCCCTTATCATCCCATACATTGCAGCCTTTTCCTTCTACAATGTTAATATCGAATAGGGGATATACATCGAATAGATTCATAATTTTATACTTTAAAACGCACTCGGCTTTAACCTTAAGCCAACTTTCTCTTCCAGATTAAACATTAGGTTCATATTATGAACCGCTTGTCCCGAAGCTCCTTTCAGGAGATTATCTATGCAGGAAACAATCATAAGTTTATCTCCATGTTTTTCCAAATGGATTAAGCATTTGTTGGTATTCACAACCTGCTTTAAATCAATGTTTTCTTCTACTATATGAACAAATGAGTCTTTCTCGTAATATTCACGGTAAATACGCAAGAGTTCGGGGAGTTCTACTTTACACCTTATTATTATAGTAGCGAAAATCCCTCTTGGAAAATTGCCACGATAAGGAATGAAGGTAATATCAGCATCGAAACTGTTTTGCAATTGCTTCAGCGATTGCTTAATCTCGGGAATATGCTGATGGGTAAACGGTTTATACACACTGATGTTATTGTCTCGCCAGCTGAAATGGGAGGTGGCGCCCGGCTTAACACCTGCGCCGGTGCTTCCGGTAATGGCATTAACGATAATATCATCGTTCAGCATCAAATGTTTAGCGAGGGGTAGTAAACCTAATTCAATACAGGTAGCAAAGCATCCCGGATTAGCCACATATTGCGATTTGCATATCGCCCGGCGATTTAATTCGGGAAGTCCATAGAGAAACTCATGTTCATCGCTTTTTATACGATAATCCATAGAAAGGTCAATGATCTTCAAATCTTCCGGCAGATTGTGGCTTTCCATGAATTTGCGGGTATCGCCATGGGCAGTACAGAAGAATAACAAGTCGATGTTTTCTAAAGGTAATTGATCGGTGAAGGTTAGATCACATTCACCATAAAGTCCTTCGTGAACATCGGTTATTTTATTTCCGGCATTGCTAGAGCTGTTTATAAATTTTATATCAGCATCGGGGTGGTTAACGAGTAACCTTATTAATTCCCCGGCTGTGTAACCGGCTCCACCTATAATTCCTATTTTAATCATGGTTTTATTTTTATTCCGCATGGTGTAGGGGCGGGCCTTGTGTCCGCCCTGTAAATTACAAGAATT
>DAIMFE010000048.1:0-23723 GCA_036724805.1 Bacteroides sp. | reverse complement strand
TTTCATATGGTTTTAATTCTTATAAAAACGTATACCTTTCCAAACACCATTAAATTTAACAGCGCCAAAAATACGAGTATTTTCGATTGTGAATGTTTCTGGTAGATAACCAACAGGAGCACCGCCAACAGAAATACTAAATCCTCCGGCCTGACTGAATCTAACTGTTTTTGATTCTCTGGCTCCATAACTTTGTATTCCCGTCACATAACTCTGCACTGTACTACCGTTTCCATTAAAATGAAGAGCCATTTTAGGATCTGCAGCCGTAACATTTTTCCTAATTGGGCCAACAACTACCGGTCCCTCAACAGCCTTTAATGCACTGAAGATACAGTCTTTAGTTAAATTGTTTGTCCATGCCCAAGGGTTGACTTGGAATTTACCAAACACATCAAAAGATTTAAGTCCCGGGAAATATACATCAGCTACATTGGTTTTCAACCAATCCTCAACTAATGTCGGTTTGCCCATTCCTCCATAAACCATATTATTAATTTGACCAAAAAATCCCTTGTATTTGAATGAAATACAAGGGATTACATCGTTTTGCTTACTGATTTTGTACACCCTCAGGGACTCGAACCCTGGACCCATTGATTAAGAGTCAATTGCTCTACCAGCTGAGCTAAGAGTGCATATTTCCTTTTTGCGGTTGCAAATTTAGCGTTTTACTTTTAGCGAACCAAATAAATAAAATATTTTTTTCAATTTTATTCAAATTCGTATAATTCGGAAGGAGAACTCCTTTTTAAAGTAGCCAATTGAACATCCTTACCCACCAAAACCCCATTGGTTCGTAATTTCCATTCTACGGTTTTATATGCAAGTTCCGGATGGTTATTATCTTTACTTAAATGGCACAACCATATATATTCGATAGATTCGGTAAGATTATTCGCAAGAAAATTGGCAGTTGCCAGATTACTCATGTGGCCAGTACGACTAGCAATTCGTTGCTTCAGATGAGCAGGGTAGGATCCCATTTTCAACATTTCTTCATCATAGTTTGCTTCAAGAATAAGGTAATTGGCTTTACATATATAAGAAGCTACCAGAGGGGTTATTTCACCAAGATCTGTTACAAAAGAAAATATTTTATTATTTATCTCAATACAATATCCAACATTGTCTGTACCATCATGGGGTACTTCAAAAGCAGTAACAAGAAAATCTCTGATTGAGATAGGAGTTTCCTTTTCGATAAATCTTATGCTGGTATGTAATTTTTCTTTAACACAATAATTCTTATTAATTCCTTCATGAGTTTGTTTTGTAGCATAAATTGGAATATGAAGCTTTTCGCCCAGATGAGAAACATGTTTTACGTGATCGGCATGATCATGGGTAATAAGAACAGCCATAATAGTTTCCATGGGTATACCAACCTCTTTCAAATATTTTTTGATGTTTTTGGAACTAATACCTGCATCGATTAATATGCCATAATCATCATAACCTAAAAAATAACAGTTACCACTGCTTCCGCTCGCAAGACTAATGAATTTAATAGTCGGATTATCAACTGGAAATTTTATATTTAATTGCATAATATCTTTTCGTGTGGAGCCCCTTAAGTAAAAGCCGTCACTTTTTTATTAAAATGGCGGCAAATATAGCTAAAAACGTGTGGTTTCAATCCTGTATTGCTTTCTTTTTATCTATGTTTCGGGTTATTATACCATAAATAACAAGTGCGAAGGCAGCAATAACTCCAATTGCTACAAAGTAGAACCAAATATAATGCGCATTTACACTGGCAGCTTCCCAAGCATCGCGCGATTCATATAACATGGGATCGGGGCAATATTTACTCAATAAAATACCCGCTAATCCGAAGCCTAATATAGACGATAAAAATGAATGGAGGTGACTAAAACCGAGATACATCCCTTCTTGTCCTTTCGGAGCTTGTAAAGAAAAATACTCTAAATAGCGTGGAGAGATAAAACATTCTGATAATCCCTGTACAATAATTCCTAACACCATCATTAGGGTTATATTACTAATACCTGCAATAATATTATTTCCTAGCATGTTGCCTAATGCCATTAATAATGCCGAAAAAGGTATAAGAAACATGCCTATAGTCATAGAAGTTATCGCAGTCTTTTTTAACATAACGCGTGTAATGAGGCTAACGCAACAAACCACAACCAATGGGTTTACATTGGCAATCCAACCGGGTTTGGCTGCTTCTCCAGCCATTCTGATTACATATTTTGGCATCGTGGCATAAAGTTGCTGTTGCACTATCCAAAAGCCGGTAACAATTATAATAAGTACTAGTAAACGCCAGTTTTTTATCAGTTTAAGAAATTCCATCCCGATCTCCTTCATGCTTTTACCTTGCCCAACTGTATTTGCAGATTTGTATAACAAAATTACAGCAAAGAGAGCTATAATTGTCATTGTTGCAGCAAAATAATTTATATAGATGTAGGCCTGATCTCCTACCGTACTTCTTAAAGGGTCAATTACAGTTTTACCGGTGAAAGCCCCTATGTTTACCATCATATAAAATATGGAATAGCCACGTGCGCGATTGGCCTCAGTGGTTTCTTTGGCTATTGATGCGGAAATAACTGACTTAATGAATGAACCACCAACAACGATTAGTAACAAAATAGGTACAATAATCCAACGTTGAGCGCTTTCCTGAATACCCAGAAAGGTTGTTGTTTTACCATAATTTACTAATCCGGCAGATTCCAAAAGAGTGGGCAACAGCGCTAAACCCAAATATCCGATAGATAGTAACGAAAATGCTGTTATCATGGATTTGCGGAATCCTATCTTATCGGCATAAGCACCGGAAAATATAGGAAGAAAGTATAAACCGCCAGAGAATAAACCGGAAATTGCCCCGGCTTGAATATCACTGAAACCCAGAACACTCGAGAGATAGATGGTTAGTACAATAAAAACGGCATAATATGCCATACGTTCGAATAATTCGACCGTATTGCTTACCCAAAAAGCTTTTGTATATCCTTTGCGGGTAGTGTTTGTGAAATCCTTCATTCTTATAATTATAATAGTATTAAATATATATCCACATTAGGACTATTCACTACTTCTAAATTCGATATGGAGGCAAATTTACTTAAAATAATTGAAGTTACCATTTGCTATTTATCATTTGCAATTACAATTTATCTTTTAACACGTATTAAATGGTAAATTGTAAATGGTATATAGTAAATTATTCCATATCTTTGCACGAAATTTTAAACCCCAAGGTAATCACTTTTTAAAAATGAGTACAAAAGCACCATTTATGGTATTCTCGGGCAGTAAATCGAGATATCTGGCTGAAAAAATCTGTGCAAGTTTAAATTGTCCGTTAGGTAATATGAATATTACACATTTTGCTGACGGAGAATTTGCCGTTTCTTATGAAGAATCGATAAGAGGTTCGCATGTATTTTTGGTTCAATCTACTTTCCCAAATTCTGATAATTTAATGGAGCTTCTCCTGATGGTTGATGCAGCAAAAAGAGCTTCTGCAAAGAGCATTATTGCGGTTATACCTTATTTTGGTTGGGCGCGTCAGGATAGGAAAGACAAACCGCGTGTTTCAATTGGTGCAAAATTAGTGGCAGATTTATTGTCTGTAGCCGGTATTGACCGTTTGATAACTATGGATTTACACGCCGATCAAATTCAAGGCTTTTTTAATATTCCTGTGGATCACTTATACGCATCGGCTGTTTTTTTACCTTATATCGAATCTTTAAAGCTGGATAATTTAGTGATTGCAGCGCCCGATGTAGGTGGCTCAAAACGAGCAAGTACCTTTTCTAAATATCTGGGAGTTCCGTTAGTGCTTTGCAATAAATCCAGGAAAAAAGCAAACGAAGTAGAATCAATCCAGATTATCGGTGATGTTGAAGGTATGAATGTTGTTCTTGTTGATGATATTGTTGATACTGCAGGCACTATAACGAAAGCTGCTGATGTTATGTTAGAAGCAGGTGCCAGCTCAGTTAGAGCAATTGCCAGTCATTGCGTTATGTCTGATCCAGCTTCAGAAAGAGTAACAAATTCAGGGCTAGTTGAAATGGTATTCACTAACAGTATTCCTTTTTGCAAAAAATGTGATAAAGTAAAGCAATTAAGTATAGCCGAGATGTTTGCCGAAACGATCAGACGAGTTATGAATAATGAATCTATCAGTACTCAATACATAATTTAGTGGAAAATTGAAAGTTGAAAGTTAAAAGTCACCATGTGGCATCGCAAAATTTTCAACTTTCAACTAAATATACCAGTCATATATCTTTTTAACCCCCTCTTCTAATTCAACTGCATGTTTCCATCCTAAACTATGTAACTTAGACGGATCTGTTAACTTGCGAAGTGTTCCATCCGGTTTATTGCTGTTAAAACGAATCTCGCCTTGATAATTAACTACTTTCTTAATTAGAACTGAAAGATCTTTAATACTGATTTCCTTCCCGGTGCCTATGTTTATATGGCAATTCCTGATTTCCTTTTCATCGCCTTTTAGATCATTAAAATCAATATGTTCCATGATGTAGACACAGGCATCCGCCATGTCTTCACTCCACAGGAATTCTCTTAAAGGGCGACCTGTACCCCAAAGTTCAACATATTCTGCTGTTATACCATATTTATTTAATATACTAATAATAGTTTTTATATCAGCATCTCCGGTAATACCTTCAACCGGGCGTTGGTTCAAATCTTGCTTTATAGATTGCCAGTCGTTGTTAATTAAACATTTAGCTAAATGTATTTTCCTTATCATTGCAGGAAGAACATGGCTTTTTTCCAAATCAAAATTATCGTTCGGGCCATATAAATTAGTTGGCATTACTGCAATGTAATTTGTGCCATATTGTAAATTGAAACTTTCACACATTTTCAATCCTGCAATTTTAGCTATGGCATAGGGCTCATTGGTGTATTCCAGTGGGGCAGTCAGGAGTTCATTTTCTTTAATGGGCTGTTTTGCTTCTTTCGGATATATACAAGTACTGCCAAGAAACAATAATTTATTTACATTGTTCCTGAAACTTTCGCCTATAATATTTTGCTGAATTTGAAGGTTTCTATATATGAAATCTGCCCGATAGGTATTATTTGCCATGATTCCACCCACATAAGCTGCTGCTAGAAAAACATATTCTGGTTTCTCTCTTTCGAAAAAATTTTTTACGGATACAGCATCCGTCAAATCCAGTTCTCTATGGGCTTTTCCTATTAAATTGGTATAGCCTTTTTGCTCCAGATTTCTCCAGATTGCCGATCCTACCAATCCTCTGTGCCCGGCTATGTATATTTTTGCATTTTTATCCATGTTTCTTTACTTTCTTTATATCATCTTGTACCCCCATATTTCGCATCCCGTTCGGTGATGTCGGTAATAAGTGCTTTTTTCATTATTCAATTAAAGTACTATCTTTTGATTTACGTGTAAGTTTATCCACTACCAGAGCAATAGCTCCATCTCCTGTAACATTACAGGCCGTACCAAAGCTATCCATTGCTATATATAAGGCAATCATCAATCCTTGTGCAGATTCATCAAACCCTAATACCGAATGCAAAACTCCCAGAGCAGCCATAATAGCTCCTCCCGGAACACCCGGAGCGGCTACCATAGTAATACCCAGAAGTAAAATAAATCCAACAAACATCGGAAAATCATATGGCATTCCTTGCATTATCATCAATGCAAGTGCACAGGCAACTATTTTTAATGTGCTTCCCGATAGGTGTATTGTAGCGCACAAAGGTATAACAAAACCGGCTATTTTAGGTGAAACGCCATTCTTGATTGTTTGTTCCAGTGTAACCGGAATGGTTGCAGCCGAAGATTGTGTACCTAATGCTGTGAAATAAGCAGGTAGCATTTTAAGCAGCAGTTTAAATGGGTTTTGTTGGGTGAACAGTCCGGCAACTAAATATTGTAGTATCAGAAGAAATACATGCAATACAAATATTACTCCAATGATTTTTATAAAAACAATTAGAATAGAATATACTTCTCCGGAATGGGTCATATTGAGGAAAATTCCGAATATGTATATAGGTAATACCGGAATTATAACCACATTAATAACTTTAATTATTATATCCTGAAAATCTCTGGCTACATTCTTTAATGAATCACTATTAAGATGAGCCATACCTAACCCTAGAGTAAATGCAAGTATTAATGCGGTCATTACATCCATTAATGGTGGTATTTTAACTGTAAAAAAAGCAGTTAAACCATCCGCTTTAGCTATTTCATCGAACAAAGAATTTCCGGGTTCAATCATAGAAGGGAAAAATGTGGCTCCGGTAAAATATGATAAAAAGCCTGCGAAAATGGTAGAACCATATGCTATTAATACGGTTATAAGCAATAGTTTTCCGGCTTTATTCCCAATATCGGCTATAGCAATGGTTACTAATCCAACAATAATTAAAGGTATTGTAAAACCTAGAAATTCACTAAAAACAACATTAACTGTAAGAAAAAATCTAACTAGAGGAGGGGGTAAAAAAAATCCCAGAATAATTCCCAAAGCAATAGCAATTATTATTCTGGCAAGAAGACCTATACGTATTTTTTTCATGGCATTAAATCTATTATCGTGCAAAAATAATAAATTAGTTTATAAAACCATTGAACAATTCCAATAGGGTTGTACAAAAGAAAAAGACAACACCTGTGTCGTACAGGTACGTTACCTACATCGTACCGGTACATTACCTGTGTTATACCGACATTCTCCATATACTGTAAGTTCCTAAGTATCAAGTGTAAAGTGAGAAGGCACAACCTGTATAAATACCTATAATTTTTTTTGCAAAAATACCGCTATTTTAGAGTAAAAAAACAGATATATTATGAATATTATGCTGTTTTTGTTACAAGAATATTAAAAATGCAGTATGTAATATGTTGTATAACATGAAATTATATATCTTTGTAGTGAAAATAATTTCGCATAGCAATATATGCTGAAAAAATCTATGTTTAACAAATAAAATAAAAGTAAATGTTGAAAGAAAAAGCTGGTGAAATAGCAGGAAATATCTGGAATGCCTTGAATGGTACTGAAGGATTAACAGCTAAACAACTTAAAAAAGCAACTAAATTGGTAGACAAAGATCTTTTCCTCGGACTAGGATGGTTATTGAGAGAAGGTAAAATTTCTGCTGAAGAAGTTAAAGATGAACTTTTTATTAAGTTGATCTGAAAAGTAAACTAAACCGATAAAAAGATGTGTTGATACATTTTGAATGTTTTCAACGCATTTTTTTATTTTCTGCTATTTGTGTATCTTTGCACACTGATTTAACGTAGAAAGCATAGAATGAAGAATATTCGCAATTTTTGCATTATTGCACATATAGACCATGGAAAGTCTACTTTGGCCGATCGATTATTAGAATATACAAAAACCATTCAGGTAACAGGCGGACAAATGCTCGATGACATGGATTTGGAAAAAGAAAGGGGTATTACCATTAAGAGCCATGCCATTCAAATGGAATATACCTATAACAACGAAAAATATATTCTAAACCTGATTGATACTCCGGGGCATGTGGACTTCTCTTATGAGGTATCCCGCTCCATTGCAGCATGTGAAGGTGCTCTTCTTATCGTAGATTCCACTCAAGGGGTGCAAGCACAAACCATATCTAACTTATACATGGCAATTGAACATGATCTGGAAATAATTCCGGTAGTGAATAAATGTGATATGCCTAATGCAATGCCCGAAGAAATTGAAGATGAAATTATTGATCTTTTAGGGTGCAAACGTGAAAAAATTATTCGCGCATCAGGTAAAACAGGTATGGGAATTGAAGAGATTCTGGCTGCTGTTATCGAAGAGATTCCTTCTCCTAAAGGTGATGAAGAAGCTCCATTACAGGCTTTAATCTTCGATTCTGTATTTAATTCCTTCCGTGGTATTATTGGTTACATTAAAATAACAAACGGTGTTATTCGTTCGGGTGATAAAGTAAAGTTTATCAATACCGGAAAAGAATATGATGCCGATGAAATTGGAGTTCTTAAAATGCAGATGGTTCCTCGGAAAGAATTGCGCACAGGTGATGTAGGATATATTATTTCCGGAATTAAAACTTCTAAAGAGGTAAAGGTAGGAGATACCATCACTCATGTTGCTCGTCCTGCAGCACAAGCCATTGCCGGATTTGAGGAAGTTAAACCCATGGTTTTTTCCGGAGTTTACCCAATTGAAGCTGAAGATTATGAGAATCTTCGTTCTTCACTGGAAAAACTTCAGTTAAATGATGCTTCGCTAACTTTCCAACCGGAGTCTTCTCTTGCTCTTGGTTTTGGGTTTCGTTGTGGCTTTCTTGGCTTGTTGCATATGGAAATAGTACAAGAACGTTTAGATAGAGAATTTGATATGAACGTTATTACTACCGTTCCTAACGTTTCGTATCAAATCTATGATAAACAAGGGAATATGAATGAAGTTCATAATCCCGGAGGAATGCCCGATGTAACATTAATCGATCATATTGAAGAACCTTATATCAAAGCATCTGTTATTACTACTACCGATTTTATCGGTCCGATAATGACTTTATGCCTTGGTAAAAGAGGCGAATTACTGAAGCAGGAATACATATCGGGAAACCGTGTAGAGCTTCATTATAGCATACCACTCGGTGAAATTGTTATCGATTTTTATGATAAGCTTAAAAGTATTTCTAAAGGATACGCTTCTTTTGATTATCATATGGATGGTTTCCGCCCCTCAAAATTGGTGAAATTAGATATTCTTTTAAATGGGGAACCTGTAGATGCCTTGTCAACTTTAACGCATTTTGATAATGCTTACGACTTCGGTAGGCGCATGTGTGAGAAATTGAAAGAACTGATACCACGTCAACAGTTTGATATAGCGATTCAAGCAGCAATTGGTTCTAAAATTATTGCACGTGAAACAATCAAGGCGGTACGTAAAGACGTAACGGCAAAATGTTATGGAGGTGATATCAGCCGTAAGCGTAAACTTCTTGAAAAACAGAAGAAAGGAAAGAAGAGAATGAAGCAGATTGGTAATGTGGAGGTTCCACAGAAGGCTTTTCTGGCAGTATTGAAATTAGATTAAATAAAAAAGCAGCGTATGCGGTTACGAAAATATATTACCTGGTTTCACTTTATGGGGAGTGCAATATTATTTTTGGCTGCAATTCTCGCTGCTGTAGTTGCTAATTCATCCCTCGGACCTGCATACTGGGAATTTATGTCCAGTGAGATACATCTCCAAATCGGACAATTTAATTTATTTTCTCATGGAGCACATTGCCTTACCGTTCACGAATTAATAAATGACGGTTTAATGGCAATTTTCTTTTTTTATGTGGGTCTTGAAATTAAGCGAGAACTTTTAGTAGGCGAGCTCTCTTCTTTTCGGAAAGCTCTATTGCCTTTCATTGCCGCGTGCGGTGGAATGGTGGCTCCTGTACTTATTTATATGTTTATATGTCCGCCTACCATGCCTGGAGGGCAAGGTTTAGCTATTCCTATGGCAACCGATATTGCGTTTTCACTTGGGGTACTTAGTCTTTTTGGAAGTCGTGTTCCTTTAGCATTAAAGGTATTCCTTACAGCTTTTGCAGTGGTTGATGATATTGGTGGTATTTTAATTATTGCTATTTTTTACAGTACACATGTTGAAATATCGTATCTATTTGGTGCTTTACTTATTTTCGTTCTTCTCTATTTCATAGGTAAGCGGAGTACTTCTAAAACATTTATTGTTATAGGTGGTGTAATAATTTGGTACCTCTTCCTTCAATCAGGTATCCATAGCACAATTTCGGGTGTTATTCTTGCATTTGTTATTTCAGCAAGACCAGAATTGAATGTTGGAAAATACATTGAACGCATACGTCGCCTAATCAATTCTTTTCCAACAATTACCTCTGCGAGTATCGTTCTCTCTAATCAACAAATTACAAAATTAAAGCGGGTAGAATCAGCTTCCGATAAGGTTATTAGTCCATTGCAATCTATGGAAGATAATCTCCATAATACCGTTAATTTTATCATTCTTCCTCTTTTTGCTTTCGCTAATGCCGGTGTTGTATTCAATACTCAAGATGGAGCCGTGATAGGTAGTGTTACTTATGCAATTGGTCTTGGATTGGTATTAGGAAAATTTTTGGGAATATTCTTTTTCACCTGGGCTTCCGTAAGAATGGGCATCACACCTATGCCATACGGAATGAACTTGAAGAATTTGGCAGGTGTAGCTCTACTTGGAGGAATTGGATTTACAGTTTCATTATTTATTTCGAATCTTTCTTTTGGAACTGATGTTGTATTATTGAATCAGGCTAAAATGGGAGTTATTGGTGGATCTTTCATCTCTGGTTTGTTAGGCTTTATTGTTCTAAATAAAGTTCTTCCTAAGAAAAATCTTGTACATTGACTTTTATTTACATATCTTTATCCCCACATCCCCACGCTAAAAGATTTAATTCAAATTTGTTCGAAAGAATTAAAACAATAACCTTTTGTAGTGCGTTTTATTTAAAAAAATAACGATATGACTGAATTAATTAAATTGAATAATGGTATTGAAATACCTTCCGTTGGATTAGGTGTTTTTCGGTTGGAAAATAAAGAAACCCAGCAAGTAGTTGAAAGTGCATTGTCGATAGGGTATAGGCATATTGATACTGCCGAATATTATGCTAATGAGGAAGCTGTGGGTGCAGGTGTAAAAGCATCAGGAATTCCCCGGAAAGAAATGTTTGTCACCACTAAGTGTTGGAACGAGAATCTGCGTAAAGACACTGTTATGAAAGCGTTTGAGAAAAGTTTGAAGAAATTAGACATGGATTATGTAGATCTATATTTAATCCACTGGCCGGTTTCCGGAAAAATTCAGGAAGCATGGAAAGTTTTCGAACAAATATATAGTAGTGGACGTGCAAAATCCATTGGAGTTAGTAACTTTAAACAGCACCATTTAGAATCTCTAAAAGAAGTCAGTACTATAACGCCTGCTGTAAATCAGATCGAACTTCATCCCTATTTAATTCAGGAAGATGTGGTTGAGTACTGTAACAGTGCAGGCATTAAAGTTGAAGCATGGAGTCCATTTGCTGCAAATAAGATGGATTTGTTTAAGGAAAAGACAATTGTAGATATTGCAAATAAACATTCGAAGACCCCAGCTCAGGTAATTCTTCGTTGGGACTATCAGAGAGGTATTATTGTTATTCCTAAATCATCACATAAGGAAAGACAGGCAGAGAATCTGAATATATTCGACTTTAATTTAACCGATGAGGATATGACACAAATATCTATGTTGAATAAGAATAAAAGGGTGGGTGCGGATCCTGATAATTTTAATTTCTAAAGCCACTCAATAGCGTAATTGAATGCGCGTTGCATTTCTCCCCAATGCCCGTTGCATTTTCAAATCAGCGCGTTGCTTTTTCAAATTAGCGCGTTGCATTTACCCGGCAAGTGCGTTGCATTTAGTCGGCAATGCAACGCTTTTTAATATTATAATGTATATCCTTTTCCCGGTGTGTGGCCTTCCTTAAAAATCCCATTTATAATAATCAGCAAGTTAAGCAATGAAATTGGGTGATTTTGGATGATACAAGCAAAAAAATGTGCATCTTTACCTCATATAAATTTCACCCTAAGCCGAAATAAACAAGAAACAAAATCTCCCTCTATTGCGAGATGAACAGCGAAACCTTACATAATTTAAAGAATAAACTAACGATCTCATGAAAACAAACTATTTACTGATTTTTTTCCTTTTCCTGCCTGCAAGCATTCATACAGTGGGTGCTCACAATAACCAATTGGCAGATAATAATCCTGTCACTATCCGTTGGAACAATGAGAAACAGGAAATCGATGGCTTTGGAGTTTCTCAGGCTGGCTGGGCATATCGTCTCTACATTCATTATCAACGAGATGAGGTTATGGATTTACTTTTTGGTGATAACGGATTGAAATTAAACATGCTTCGTGGTGAGGTTTTCCCCCATTATTGGGAAAATGAAGGCGATAAATCATTCAGTCTTGAAGATGATATCAACCTTTCACTTGATGATCCTTATATGGTTCAGGAATGTGACGACCTTAAACGGAGGGGGCAATTGTGGGTTACAAAGATGGCAAAAGAGAAATATAATGTTAATAAACTAATGTTCTCGGCATGGAGCCCGCCTGCCTATATGAAAAGTAACAATGCTGTTTCCAATGGTTACCTTCAACGTAAATATCATCAGGAGTATGCCAATTTTCTGACTGCCTTTTGCAAAGCATATAAATCTATCGGACTGGAGCCTTATGCTATTTCGCCTTCTAACGAACCGGGTTACCCTGCTCCATGGAACTCTTCTTTATGGACAGCAGACAAAATGGGGCGGTTTATTATAGAAAATCTGGGGCCAACATTTAAAAGAGAAGGTATTTCTGCAAAGATTGTATTTGGCGAAAACCCTTTCTGGTCGGTAAATAATCAAATGCTCGCAAGTATTTCTTCACTACACTTTGTTGATATGATTATCAACGAATACCCGGAGATCAAGGAATATAACACGGTGGCTTCCGGTCATGGCTATCCTATTACAGATGAATTTGGTCCGCTGAAAGCGATACTGAATACTCCAATCGTTCCTTTTAAAAGTGCCGAAGAAAACAATATTCCGGTATGGATGACCGAGATCAGCACCACAGATCCATTGGATATAGGTATGGATAACGGATTGGTATGGGCGGAGAATTTTCATAAATACCTCACTGATGCCAGTATTAATGCCTTTATTTGGTGGGCCGGCGCATTACCGGCTAACAATAATGAAGGGCTTATTACACTGGATAAAGACAGAAAAAATTATCAAACTTCCAAACGGTTTGAGACCTTCGGTAACTTCACCCGCTACATTCCTTCGGGCAGTAAACGGGTGGAGGCTTCTTCCGGTAACGATGATTTGTTGATTTCAGCATATAAAAATAGTAATAACTTTACCCTTGTGCTGATTAATAAATCCGATGAAATAATTACCAGTGCTTTACAGATTGAAGAACAGAGTATTACCGGTAAGATAAATACGTATCTTACAAATGCTGATAACTGTTGGAACAATGGAACGGTTAATTATGACAAGAAGAAAAAGGAATATTCTATTGCTGTTCCGGCAAGAAGTGTGATGACGGTAACAGGGCGTGTAAAATAAATATTCGGTCGGAATAAATAATATAGGCTTTCGGATATTAAAAAGTGCTTAAATACCCGAAAGCCTTTATAGTATAGTATTAAGAAAGAACAGGGCTTAATTGTCTGTTTATCATTCGTGCAAATATTCCATTCTGTAATTTGAGTTCTTTAGGAGAACCCTTTTCAGCAACAAAACCGTTATCCAATACTACAATCTTATCGGCATTGGCAACCGTTCTCATTCTGTGAGCTATGATCAGTACGGTTTTATCACGTACCAAAGCAGATATACCGGCTTGTATTTTGGTTTCGTTTTCTACATCCAGAGATGCCGTAGCTTCATCCAATAATACTATAGGTGCATCTTTCAGTAAAGCACGGGCGATAGAAATTCTCTGACGTTCTCCGCCGGATAGCGTTTCTCCGTTTTCGCCGATAATAGTTTTGTATCTCATTGGCATTTTACTCACAAACTCATCACACTGAGCCAATTGGGCTGCTTTCATAACTTCCTCATCTGTAGCATCACGTTTCCCTATGCGGATGTTATCCATAACCGAAGTGTTGAATAATACTACATCCTGAAAAACAACAGAATAACTTTTCAATAAGGTTTCGGGCTCAATCTTGCTGATATCCTCACCGCCTAGTTTTATCTCTCCAGATTGGATATCCCAGAAACGGGCAGCGAGCTTGGCAGCTGTACTTTTACCACTTCCCGAAGGGCCTACCAATGCTGTGATTTCACCCTGTTTGGCAGTAAAAGACACCTTCCGTAATACCTGCTTACCGGATTCATAAGAGAAATCGACATTCTTAAATTCAATATCGTATCCATTGGGCTTAAACTCGGTTGTGCCCTGTTGAATAGGAAGTGCTTCCATTTCGCTCATCCGCTTAACGCGAACATCAAGATAAACCAAAACGGCGATATTGGCCATTACTTCACTGATAGGTGCATACACCCGCGAACCGATTACCATAAATATAAGGTACGTAAATAAATCCACACTGCCCGAAGCCAGCAATGTTGCTCCAACAATAATGACAGATGCCAAACCAAGTTTAAGAATACTTTGCGCGCCATTTACAAATATTCCGGTAAGTAACTCACCCTTGGTTTGCGATTGCTCGTATTCTTTAAGTTTACTGTTTAACGCTGCAAGGTAATCATCTTCCTGATTGTAAGATTTTATTTCCTGAATGGCATCTAAGCCTTCCTGAATCTGCTCGGTAACATTTCGTTTGTCCAAATAGTTATTTCTGAAGTCTTTACTCATTCTTTTCTTTGCAAGCAAAACCAAAGCTAAAGCTACGGGTACCACCCAGAACAGTGCCAGTGATAACTGCCAGTTGTAAAAGAACATACCTATGGCAATGAGTGAAATGCTGATAACCGAAGCAAATAATTGGGGCACAGCATGCGAAAATTCATGTTCCAGATCGGTGTAATCCTGCATGATAGTTGTGGTGAGATCGGATAAGTTCTTCTCGCCAAAGAACGCCAAAGGTAACTTGCGGAGTTTCTCGGCAAGAGAGATACGGCGGTTGGCGCTTTCATTGTATACAGTGGTAAATGTGTTGCGGTATTGAAATACGGCGATGATGTACATTGCGATCATAAATGCCAATCCCAGTACTATATAATAGGTGATATCGTGAGCTACCGTAGCCATTGGATTGAATACAGGACGAAGATAATCATCGAGAAAAAAGAAAACATAAACAGCCGGAAACATTAAAGCTATATCAAGCAAGGTAGTAAAAAAGATTCCCTTACAGAAATCCTTTGCTCCTTTAGCCGAGAGGGCAAAGCGTCTTTGTATTGTTTTAAGCATGAACGGTCTCCTTTCCAATTGTCCAGCAAACAGACTGCTGGTATTCATTCCACATGTGATTATAAATTCCTTGTTTCTTAATTAATTCTTTATGAGTTCCCTGTTCGGCAACTTTTCCTTTGTCGATTACAAGAATGTTATCAGCATCGGTAATGCTTGTTAATCGATGGGCAATCATCAAAACGGTTTTTCCTTTCGTTAGTTCGGCCAATGCCCGATGGATCAGGTGTTCGTTTTCGGGGTCGGCAAAAGCGGTGGCTTCGTCAAGCACTACGATAGGGGCATTCTTGAGAATGGCACGCGCCAGTACAATACGTTGTTGTTCTCCTCCGGATAGGTAAGTTCCTTCGGTGCCTATCTTTGTAGCGATCCCAAGAGGTTGTTTATCAATTATTTCCCGGCATTGCGCCATATCTATAGCATGTTCAACCTCGGTTATACTAGCATTGGGATTACCATATTTAATGTTTTCGAGCAAACTGGTTTTAAACAGTTTAGTATTCTGAAAAACAAAGGATACATGGTTCATTAATTCTTTCGGATCGATATCTTTTACGTTTACTCCACCAATAAGAACCTCGCCCTGATTAACCTCCCAGAAACGCGGAACGAGTCGGGCAATGGTAGTCTTTCCACTTCCGGAAGCTCCTACCAGTGCAACTGTCTTGCCTTGTGGTATACTGAAACTAATTCCATTTATTGCCTTTTGGTTGGTTCCCGGATAGCTGAAAGATACATTATTAAACCGTATATCAAACTTCCCTATCTTTTGGGGGTAGGTAGGAGCAGAGAGGTGATTAAAGTTAGTCAGGTTATCCAGTCTGCCTATTGCCTCGGTTGCCTGTCCGAGCGCCTGATCGATATACATGCTTCTCATAATGCTTTGCGAAAAAACAGGGGTGATAAGGATAAACAGGAAGAAATTTAATAGAACAGCTGAATAATCTCCTGTATTACCAATGAGCAAGATAGCTACCGGAGCCAGTACAAACGCAAATGAATTTATAATAATCGTATAGGCCGACATCGGCTTTTCCCATAACCGTGTGTAACTATATACCATTTTATTATAGTTCATAATGCTCTTGTGGAAGTTCTTAAACGAGAAAATTGTTTGCTGAAACACCTTCACTACCGGTATTCCGCGAACATACTCAACGGCTTCGGTATTCATGTCTTCAAAGGAGCTCATATAGTTCTTCATGAACTGTCGGCTCTTTCCACCCATCATCATTCCCATTAGAATCAGGGAGATGGCAACGGGTACCAGGCAGGCCAATCCCAATCTCCAATCATAAGCAAATATAAGTATGGCGGCTAAAAAGGGAATTAATATAGTTGCCGAAAGGTCGGGCAATTGATGCGCGAGGAATCCATGTGTTACGCTTGCGTTGTCATCTATTATCTTACGAATCCGCCCGCTTGTATTAGTGTCGAAGAAGCCAAGAGGCATCCGTATAATATTTTTCATAGCTTCCCTCCGTAAATTTGATTCAACACGGAAAGCAGCTAAATGAGAAGACATAAGAGCTGCAAAATAGAGAATTACGCTCCCAATAGCCGATCCTGCCGCCCACCAGGCATAGGTGGCTATTTTGCTTTGGTCGGTAGTATCTCCGGCAAATAGTTCTTTTACAATAAGCCAGATAAAAACATAGGGTAACATGCCTGCCAATGCACTAAGGGCAGACACAACCATGGATATGGGCATCAGGATTTTTCGATTACCCGCATAGTTTTGAAGTTTCTTTAATGTACTCATATTTAATAGTGAACAGCGTTTTTTTCATTTGCAAAGAAATGAATATTATTAAATCCAGTCAATCGCTATTTATTGGTATTTTAACTGTTCCGGGAGATACTATGAGTTATATATTTACCACTTTCCGCAATTCTTCGTGTATAATTCCATTGGAAGCTACTATATTATTGGTATTGGCAATATCTACCTTTCCGTTGTAGTTAGTTATTGTGCCGCCCGCCTGCCGCACAATTAAAATGCCTGCGGAATAATCCCATTTGCTTATAAAAGCTTCTGCCCAACCATCATATCTTCCTGCGGCAACATAGCAAAGGGAGGTAGCAGCCGATCCGCCTATGCGGATGCTAGAAACTTTACCATACAGATGCTGAAATATATTCATTAAAGTTGGTTTATACGCTTCGGCATTGTAAGGTAGATCTATGCCGATAAATGCCTTTTCAAGCCGCTTGTCGGATACATGGATAATGGTACCGTTGAGATAAGCATCACTGTTTTTCCAGGCGTAGAAACATTCATCTCTGGTTACTTCATATACCACTCCGATAAGGATTTCATCATCTTCGCATAAAGCTATGCTTACACAATACGGGGCATAATCCTGAATGTAGTTAGTGGTGCCATCAAGGGGGTCTATTACCCAATTCAATCCTTTTGTGGATTGTTGAATGGTGGCTTCTTCGGTAATGAACCCTGCTTTGGGTAGTAAATTTTTTAATTCTTTTACTGTTCGTTTTTCTGCTTCCTGATCAACGTATGATACATAGTCGTGTGAGTTCTTCTCGATTACTTTTTCTAATTTAAAGTTTTTGCGTTCGGAAAGAAGATAGTTTCCGGTGCTGTGGGCTATGGTTATAACTTGTTGGGTGATGTATTCTAAATTCATATAATGAGTATTTAATTGTATTTAATCTGGTTTAATGATTCATGATTCATGATTCGTATATCTTCTCCATTACTTATCATCGACAACAATCTTTCTTAACTAAACGACATTGTTATAAAATCTGTGTAATTTGTTAATCTGTGGTTAATGTCCACATCACGTTATTGGTGGCTTAAACTCAAAGTAATTTGTAAATAAAGTGCAAATATGCAAATAAAGTGCAAATAAGCAAATGCTAATTGAGAGATAATTGCCATATTTGCACAACATACATATTGTAATATTCGCATGAATCCAGAGATCTTGATAATTGAGGACGATATTTCCTTTGGCGAAGTGCTTAAGAAATGGGCAGGAAGAAACGGTTTTACTGTTTCGCTCACTGGTACAGTGAAACAGGCAAAGGAAATTGCTCAAAAGAAAGATGTTGATTTAATACTAACCGATCTTCGATTGCCCGATGGTGACGGTATTATGTTTCTTTCATGGCTTCGCGAAATAAAGAAACAAACCCCCGTAATTATAATGACCGGCTATGCCGAGATTCAAAGTGCTGTAGCAGCAATAAAGCTTGGTGCGTTCGATTATCTCGAAAAACCTGTAAATCCCGATATTCTTAAGCAAAAAATAAATCAAGCACTCGATAAAAAGCCTATACCCGTGGCAAGTGTTAAGCAAGAAGAAAACCGCTTGCATAGAATCGTATATGCCAATAGTAAGCAGGCAAAGAAGATGTACGAAGAGATTGAAGTCATAGCCCCAACACGAATGTCGGTATTGATAATGGGTGAAAGTGGAACAGGGAAGGAGTATGCCGCTCATATGATTCATAAGAAGAGTAAACGTAGCAATGCTTCATTTATAGCTATTGACTGTGGTGTCCTTTCGCGCGAATTGGCACCCAGTGAGCTGTTCGGACATGTAAAAGGAGCATTTACCTCTGCCATAACCAATAAGAAGGGTGTGTTTGAGCAAGCCAATGGCGGAACGGTTTTTCTGGATGAAATTGAAAATCTTCCTTATGATGTGCAGGCACAACTTCTAAGGGCATTACAGGAATTGCGGGTACGGCCGGTGGGTTCGGTTACTGATATAAAGGTGGATGTACGTATAATTGTGGCTACCAACAAGAATCTTGAAAAGGCAATTGCCGATGGTCGTTTCCGTGAAGACTTGTATCATCGGCTTAATGAATTTACAGTTCATATTCCTCCGCTGCGCGAACGCATGGAAGATATTCCAGTTTATGCTAATTGCTTTCTGGAAGATGCTAATCAAGAACTGGAAAAGAATGTCTACAGGATATCGGATGAGGCTATGGAGCTGCTTAGCAATTATCATTGGGGAGGCAACCTGCGCGAGTTGCGGAATGTTATAAGAAGGGCAACGCTCTTTGCTAAGAATGGAGAAATAACACCACAAGTGCTTCCTGATTACCTTTACACCTGCAAAGTTGATATTAATCCGGACTTTGAATTGGATGATGAAAAGGAACAAATTCTTACTATACTTCGTATTGTGAAGGGAAATAAGGCTGCTGCTGCACGGTTATTGAAAATGAGCAGGAAGACATTATATAACAAAATGCATTTGTACGGATTGGAACTGTAATGTGGGTAAAAATACCATCATGACAATCCTTCTTGTAAACAAGAAAGATAATTCTCAATTTCACCAATCAATCCATCAATCCTTTGCCAAACACTGCTGTCAAGAGTAGTCTTCCCACGCAAACTATCCACGAGCTGTAACGTTTGAGTAATGCTCCGTGGCGCTTCTATCTGTAAAAACATAGGCAGCATTTTATGGCATAAGTATTGAGCTTTATTAGAATCTTTCTCTTTTGCTGCATTTCTTAGTGATATAATATTATTCACTGTAGAAATGATAAAATGTTCAGTTACTTCTTGTATCGCCTTTTTATCATTCTCTAACAACCTGTTTAAATTTCCGGAAGAATTATAATCTATTTTGCCACCTACCAACGCGTGTAGTTGCCGGATGTTTACGGGCTTTGACAAAAAGTCAGTAAACCCTTCTGCCAATATATCGCTCATACTGAAATCGGTTCTACCTGTGATGAGGATAACAGGCATTTCTTTGTCCAGCTCTTTCACCTTCTTAAGAACGTTCTTTCCGGTGAAGCTTCCCATCTCCATATCTGTCATTATGCATTGATAAGAAGAAATATTCTTTAGCTCTTTTTCCAATTCGCCACGATTATTGCAACAAGTTACTTTATGCCCAAGTTGCTGGCATAGCCGCGATAACATGTCAAGGAAAACATCATCATCATCAACCAATAATATATTCTTAGTACGGATATCAGTTTCGCTCTTTTCTCCTTTTTTTACGGGCAATATAATTGTTACTCGCGTTCCTTTTCCTTGTACCGATTGATAATTGATTGCTCCGCCAAAAAGCTCGATCAATCCTTTTACTACAAACAAGCCCAATCCATGACCACTATCAAGAACACTGCTTTCATCAATTCTTGAAAAAGGTTTGAACAACTCTTCCTGCTTATCTTCCGGTATCCCGACACCGGTATCTGTAATGCTGACCCGCAAAGAAGAATCGTTCGTGTATTTTACTTCAAAAGAAACACTACCTGTTTTCGTGTATTTTATTGCATTGGATAAGATGTTGGAAAGTATCTGCTTTGTCTTCAAACGATCCGAGTATAAGATTAAATCATCGGGAAAGTTAGCAAGATAATTAAAGTTCAATGATTTCTTTTCTGCAAGCGGAATAAACATTTCACATAGTTCTTTACACATATCGGTAAGCAGGAAATTGCGAGGAACCAGCGTAACCGATCCCTTCTCTAATCCGGAAAACTCAAGTAGATTGTGTAAAAGCGCTTGTATATGATTTCCGGAGCTATTTAATGGTATAACTTCGGCGTCAGTCAGCAGGCCGTTACGTTTGTACACATCAATATAGCCCAACATAGAATTAAGCGGGGTTTTTACATCATGCGAAACGGATAACAATAATTTATGTCTGCTTTCCATAATCTGGCGGGTGCGTTGGTTAGCCTGTTCCAATGCTTTACGAACGGTATATCCTTTCTTTACGTTCCTTAAAATCAGTATAAGAGAAATGATTATTAATATAAGAGCTACGCCACCAACAATAAGTGCTGAAATGTTATTTTGTCGAAGTAGTGCTTCACTTTCTTTTACATCCTGTAAACGCAGGAGAATAATCTGATTATACAGCATAGTTACCAATTCGGATATTCGCGTACTGATGTGTTGATCGGTAAGTACCACCAAATTGATCTGATTCTCTATGGCTGATATGTGCTGATCGTAATTGATTCGTGTTTGCTGAATTATCTGATTGATAGGTAGCGTGTCGTTTTTTACTACTTTAATAGTATCAATCCGAACAACTTTCTCCTGCTTCTCCTTTTTAGAAGAAAATAATCTTTTCCAGAAACCTCTTTTAGGTTCTTTGGCTGGCGGATCCTCAACAACTACTATGGCAGAATCCGTTTCATTACTTTGTGTATTCGAGAAAGAAGATAGTGTTTCCGAAAGAGAATCAATAGGATTACGAAGAGTAAATTGCCGTGTAAGTTGTATAATAGATTGCTCTTTCTGCTTTAGTAATTGTGTAATTTCCAAAAGGATAGTATCGACACCTAAATCTTTTTCAGCGTTTTTTATAGAATCAATACGGCTACTTATCCCTTTGAGTTGTTCCTGAAACTGTTTGAGATGCTTTCTTCGTTCGGTGATAACAAAAAGATTAACTTCTGCCTGTGCCTCATTAATGGCAGTTACCAATTCGTTTACATTCGTAAGTTCGTTATTGTATGTTTCTACCGATTGTTTTTTTTCAGCAATATTTCTCCAGCTACTATAAAAGTATAGAAAGCCACCACCACAAGTAAGCACTACCAGTACATAAATGAAGATTACATTCAGCTTTATTTTTGTTTCGATACTTTTTTTCATCAGGATACAAATTAAAGAAAAAGAAACAATCAATCCAAATTATCAATTTACACACATGTAACGATGTGTTTTACACACTTACACACTTTTGTTTATCAGGATAAATGCCCGCTTTTTATTTTAATCAATTGATATATAATTAATTGTCTTTCAATTCCGGTCTCTGGCACACTCATTGCAATTACTTATGTGTAGCACACACTACAAAGCAAATGAATCACTAATAATAAAAATTTAAAGTTTATGAAAAAGTTATTAATCGCAGTAGTAGTATTTATGAGTATGGGAACAGCAGCATTTGCACAATCAACAGCAGAAGCAGTTCCACAGGACAAACAGGAAATGGTAGCTCAGGTAAATGAGGATGTGTTTAAAGAAGTAAAAGCTGAAGAGTTAAACGCAGCAGTACAAGCAACTCTTGCTACCTACAATGAAGCTTATATAGTTAAGAAACTTGAATATAACGCTGAGAAAAAAATAACTCAGGTTACTCTTGAAGAAAAAGCTAATCAAGCAGAAAAAGTAGTGAAACTCGATGATGCAGGTAAAGAAATAAAATAATCCCAATTTTATCTACGATAATATCTGAAAACTTAAAGGACAGGTCTGCTGTGAAGCAGGCCTGTTCTGCTTTATTTTTATAGAAATAGTCAAAAATCTCATCTATCTTATTACATTTGCAACATATTTAAAACAGGGAAAGATAAAATGACTTATATTATTATTGGAATTACGGTTGTAATCTCATTTATGTGCTTTAATAATCGTGTTTTGTTTGAAAAGCTGGCGTTCATTCCATATTTAGCAGTAAAAGAAAAACAGTGGTATAGATTAATTTCACATGGATTTGTACACGCAGACACAGTTCACCTTTTGGTTAATATGTTCACCTTCTGGTCCTTTGGTATTTCAATGGAAAGACTTTTTGCGTATCGTGGACATGGTTCTATTGCTTTTTTTATGCTCTATTTTGGGGGTATGATTATTGCATCGCTTCACGATCTTATTAAAAGAAAAGATAATCCCAATTATATTTCAGTAGGTGCTTCGGGTGCAGTTTCGGCAGTATTATTTAGTTTTATATTTTTCTTCCCTTGGAAAACGATATTGCTTTTTGCTGTAATACCAATACCAGGTATCGTTTTCGGAGTTCTTTACTTAGTATACTGTCAGTATATGGCTAAAAAAGGTGGCGATAATATAAATCATAACGCCCACTTCTATGGTGCTGTGTATGGCTTTTTATTTCCACTATTGCTTGATTTCTCTAATTTATCGGAATTCTTCACTAATTTTTAAATAGCGAAATAATCGGGATACAATAATTATCTTCTTATCTTATCCCTGGCTTCATTAAAAGATAATTCATTATCTCTATATCTTATTTTCCAATTCGGGGAAATCCCCCTGCCGAATTCAAAGCAAAAATACCTTTCTGTTTGGAACGAATATCTTCAATCAGATAAAAAGCATTCTTATCAAAGGTGTCGATTAAAGAAATGACATTCTTTTGAGCCTTTCTGTTGATAACCGTTTCAATAATATCTACTTCCGATACTGCACCTTCACCCCTTGTAAGAGTTGATCCATATCCATTCTTGTTAAGCAGTTGTGATAACTCCCGTCCCTCCTTTTTGGTGTAAATTCTAAGTAATTGATAACCGAAGGCAATTTTATTCTCAACAAGTATACCTACGTAGTTTCCGGTAGCATAACCGGCAGCATAAGCTATATATGAAATGAAACTCGAAGTATTAGCAAATACCTGAGAGATAACAACTACCCATATAAACACTTCGAAAAAGCCTACAATGGGAGCTTTCTTTTTTTCACCTTTTGAAACGAAGATAATTCTTAATGTTCCCAAAGTAACATCACAAATACGCCCAACGAATATTACAATAGGTAATAACCAAGGATAAGTATCGAAAATTTCAAACATATAGATAATTAATTATTAGGTTAGATACAAATGTAGCATAATAAATCCAGAAACAATAAACCAATTAAATAGTTTATTATTTCCGGATAATTGTTTCCTTAATTGTTCTTGAATAAAAG
>DAIMFE010000047.1:0-23822 GCA_036724805.1 Bacteroides sp. | reverse complement strand
CCATTCACCACCACCGCCATATTATTATACTTCTTCTCCCCATATATTTCATCCAGTTCGGGTAACATCCGCCTATCCATTAAGCCCACCCTAACCACAAACACCGTTACACCCGCATATTTCCCAACAATCGCCGCATCCGCAACAATCTCCACTGGTGTACAATCCAGCAAAATACAATCATATGTTTCCTTCAATGAATTCAACAAGATTTCCATCCTCGGATTTAACAGTAACTCCGTAGGGTTCGGTGGAAACACCCCCACCGGCAAAACATCCAATTGCGATCCATCAATCCCTTTTATAATTAATTCATCAACATTATCCGTTATCCCAGCCAAATAATTTGTAATTCCCTGTTTCGGAGAATCCACATACATACTTAACGAAGCTTTACGGATATCCAAATCAACTGCAATTACTCTTTTACCGGTCAACGCCAAACTCTTTGCCAAATTAATAGTAGTGAAAGTTTTGCCACTGCCCGGATTAAAAGAAGTCATCATAATAACCTTATTATCTTGCAAATTCCCCCGCATAAAATCAATATTCGTACGTAATATACGGAACGCCTCGTTAATACGATCATGGCTCTTTTCTTTAACAGCTATTTGATGAGAATCTTCTTTCTTCTTTCCAAGGAATGCTTTTTTATTCTTTTCCATCAATGGTATTTCACCAATATAAGGTATGGATAACCCATTTAGATCATCCTTAGATCTAACCTTTGTATTCATTGTTTCAATTAGGAAAAGAATTACCGCCGGAATCATTAAACCAACCGCTAGTGCAACCAGCAAAATATTTTTCTTCTTTGGTGCAGTTGGAAAATAACTTCCCGAAGGTGAATTTATAATCTTCGTATTATAAGCCGTAAACGCCTGTGACAGCTCATTTTCCTCCCTCTTTTGCAGCAAATAAAGATAGAGAGACTCCTTTACTTTTTGTTGTCGTTCTGCCGATAAAAGCTCCATTGCCTGAGTTGGGTTGGAAGCTATTTGTTGATCCGTTTGCCGATTAATCCTATAAACATTGTTTATTTGGGTATTAAGAGAGGCTATTGCATTTTCTAATGAATTAATAATATTTTGCCGGATTGCAGCTAGCGATTGAGACAAATCCATCACTAAAGGATTACGCTCACTACTATTTTTCAACAGGCTGTTTCTTTGCAATAGAATCGTATTATACTCTGAAATTAAACGTTCAATATTGCTATTCTCGAGCTGACCATTTGAAGGTATCAATTCATCAGAGTGGTCGGCCTTTCTGAATCGGTTTAGTACATCCCTTGTTACAACCAATTTAATTTCTAATTCCTGTATTCTCTTTTTATTCTCGTTAGATTGTGCCATAACAATACCGGAAGCTGCCTGAACATCCGGTAGCAAATGTTTGCTTTTATAGCTTGATATATTATCATCTACATTTCCTAATTCGCCTTCGATTTTTTCCAGTCTTCCTTTTATAAATTCGGAAGTGCTCTTGGCCATTTTATTTTTATCCTCTATCCAGTTTTCATTATATACCTCAATCAGCTCATTTAAAACATCTTCGGCACGTTGAATAGAGACATCACTAATGGTTAAATCAATGATAGAAGATTTTTCATCAGTAAGAATTGCATTCAATGCTGTATTAAATTCTTTTGCTGTAGCCGATAATCCGGATTTAGTAAATCTAATAATTCTACCTGCCGAGTCCGGAGAATAAAGAGCAGTGGGTTCTATACTTATTAAACCATATGGAGTGGTTATGGAGTCATTAAAACTGCCTTTTATGGATTCGACATTTAATTCGGTATCATTAAATATAAAATCAGACAAAATATATTTATTGCCGGATAACAACTCTACATTACATGCGATAGACTGGTTTTCATTAATATCGAATAATCGGATACTAATCGGAGCCAAATTATATAATTCGTTTGTTCTCAGTTTTTCTCGCTCCGAATAACTATAATCTAAATTCAATCGCCGAACTACTTCTGTCATTAGTGCCGGAGACTTTAGACTATGTAATTCATTGATAATGTTTGTATTCGATTTGAATATTCCCAAATCGTCAAAAGCTGCATTGTCGGTAGTTGTTCCGCTTTTTGAATTATCTTTAACCAATAAGGAGGCAGTACGTGTATATACAGGAGAAGTAGTTGCCAAATAATAGAAAGCAATTAATAATGCGATGGCTATTGAAACAACAAACCAATACCACTTATGAAGAAAAATAAAGAATAAATCTTGAATGCGAATAAAATCCCCATCGGGTTTATTATTGTTATATGCCATAAATTAAGATTGTTACTTAAATATTAATACCCCGACTGTGGTTAAGAAAGAGGCTACCGAAATCCATAACGATACCGATTTCACATTATTATCATTTACCGTAGATTGCCCGGCTCTTACTTTATTGGGCTCAACATAGATTAAATCTCCCTGTTTTAAATAATACACCGGCGAATTAAACAATTTGGCAGATCGCAAATCTATCTGATATGGAGTTTTAGATCCGTTTTCGTTTCTATAAACATACACACCATCTCTTTTTCCATAAATGGTTAAATCTCCAGCCATACTTATTGCTTCCGTTAGTGTCATATTATCGTGATCAATAAAATATTCTCCAGGTGATTTTACTTCCCCTAAAATAGAGAAACGCAAGTTTATAAATTCAACAGTAACTACCGGATCTTTAATCTGATCTTCATCAATCAATTTCTTTTTGATGAATTGCGCAACTTGCTCACGTGTCTGACCTTTCACATTCAGAAAACCTAAAAACGGAAAATCAATATTTCCAGCCGAGTCAACGGTGTATCCCAAAACCTCACCATTAGAATTTGAGATGGAAGAGGCATTTCCCATCTGATAATTAACCTTCGGAAGATTAAACATTAATGCCAACTGCGGCTCTCTACTGGAAACCACTATGGATATCTTATCCTTAGGCTGGATAGTAATATCAACCGGATTTGCCGCATTTTGCGCCTTCCCAACCTGCGCATCTTGGAAATATAAAATCTTTTTTGATGTTCCACACGACATCAACGTCAACAGCACGAGACAAATGGAGATAATTTTTTTCATTGAATAAATTAGTTTAATCTTTATGTAGTGGTTCTGTTTTGAACGATGATTGTACCGTGCTTCTGTAATTCAAAAACAAATTCTCCATCACCCCCAACCCCACATTTATCACAAACAACAAATTCACATTCACATACCGGTACAGTGCAATGTTCATCGCCAGATGAACCAGCGTAATCATTGCCAACACCATACACACCTGCTTATGATT
Organism: Bacteroides sp.; assembly: GCA_036724805.1. Lineage (GTDB taxonomy): Bacteria > Bacteroidota > Bacteroidia > Bacteroidales > Bacteroidaceae > Bacteroides. The sequence goes on along the minus strand of DAIMFE010000047.1, from coordinate 20,519 downwards.
ACATCCCAACTCCAGCAACTTATGATGAATATGATTCTTATCCGGATAAAACATCGGTTTCCGCTGTATCCCCCTTACCGCAAAAACCCTGATTGTATCAAACAACGGAATAAACAACACCGAAGCAGCAATAACAATCGGCAGCGGATTCCCGGCAGAAGCTTCCAGCGGAAGCATACAGCAGCGGACGGTTAAGAGAGATAATATATAGCCCATAATTAACGAGCCCGTATCTCCCATAAACATTTTTCTGCGGGAAGAGAAGTTATACATTAAGAATGGAACTATTATGCCCACAATGCTAAAAGCCAGGTAAGCATAATTATATAAGCCGCCCAGAACAAAATATATTCCTAAAACAGCGGCGGCAATGGAAATAAGAATGCCGGCCAAACCATCGACACCATCGATTAGGTTAATGGCATTTATTATAGAAACGGTTAATAGTAAAGTGAATAGAATACCTAGCACGGGGTGAACATGTTCAATACCCAGTATGCCGTAGAAAAAGTTAATCTTGTTTCCGGAACCCACCAGAAACAACGATGCGATTAACTGATAAATAAATTTATGAGAATATTTAACGCCGATAAGATCATCTTTAACGCCTACCAATAAAAGCAATATAGCGCCACAGAAGATAAGGCAAAGTGAAATAAAAAAAGATGGATTTGAATCGTTCAGCAGATCAGGAAACAGAAGATACTGAATGCATAATAGTGGAAAAATACTCAACATCATTGCCGGCAAAAAAGTAGCTCCGGCAAGCCTTGGGATAGGATTAGAATGTATTTTCCGATAGTCGGGAATATCAAAAAGTCGCTTCTTTTTGGAGATCAATAATACCCTGGGTATCATCAATGATTCAATTAGGACGGCCAATAAAAAGACCACCACACAACCCATAAGGTTGTAGTAATTAACGCTGTTCCCCCACATCATTTTATTTACAATTTACGATTTACAATTTAATGAGCGCAATAAGTAAATGAGCAAATCTCTCTCCTTCTCTCTCAAATTCTCTTCAAATAACTTTTCGGAATCCTCACCCGCAGTGATAATACATGGGGAATTTGTATTACAACGTGCGACCGATTATCAAGATTAATCAATTCACCTTCAATGCCGCAAAATTCTCCTTTAACTACCCGAACCTTATCACCCAAATTTAATGGAACATTATCGAAGCAAGCCCCTTCAGGGTTCAGATCCATAACAAATTTAAAGTCATTCATTTGTTTTTCGGGTACAACAAGCATAGATCGTGTTGCGCAATCTTGTATATAAAACACATTTATACCGTAATCATTGGGAAGTGAGCATGCGATGTCTTTCGTTGCACGAATAAAAATAAGATTTCTGATAACCGGAACCTCTACTCTCTTTTTTCGATACTTCAATTGCCGAACAATGTTACGTGTAGGAAGAAAATGTTGAATGTCCATTTTCTTTAAGATGTTTCGTGTTGCTATTTCTTGATCTTTCCATGTACGGGCAGCAAACCAAAATTCTTGTGTACTAGCCATTTAGTATGTATGAAAATTAATTATTAAAGTCGTTGTTGGGTAAAGCTTCGCTATCTGGATGAGACATTTTCTCCTCTCCCAAATGTAAGTTTTTTAGCTTCTCAATTCTATTGTAGTAGTCGTGATGCTTAATTCTCTGTAATTAGACCGGACAAAGATACATGGTTTCTCTAAAATAACAAATTTTTCTGCAATAAAAACGCTTTTTAATACATAATTCTTTTTTAAAAGACTTTTAATAAGGTATTTACACGATAAAATATATTTGAACTGATATAAAAATAACTAATAATTTTATGTTACCCTAAAAGCATCAAAATGGCTTTCAGGGTAACTCTAGGGCTCTTTTTGAGATAGATCATCTCTGTTTTTCGATTAATATAATGTTAGATTTATTCCACACTGTATCCAAATACCGGATTGAGGTATATTTCCTAAATCATAATAATCTGTATTCAATAAATTATTAAAACTAGCAAATAATTCACAATTCTCGTCACGCCAGAATAATTTCACGTCAAGTAAACTAAAAGGAGAATAGGAAACAAGTTTTCCGGTAGATTCGACATTCGCATAACGAATGTAATTTCCCATCCTGTCTTGCAGGCGAAAAGCCCATGCGGCAGAAAGTTTATTCCAGATGCGGTGATCAAGGCGCGCCACAAATTTATTTCGCAAATATTCTAATGCGTAATTCGATTTATATATCTCTGTTTTATCGTGCCGCTGCTGGCGAATATATGCATAACTTACATGCAATTTATTGATGAGGAAGTTCTCATTTATCATCGACCTGAAATTGAAAGTGGCAGATAACTCTACGCCCATATTATCCAGCTTGAAATTGGCAGAATGGTAAACATCTTCCGCAGTATACATCACCCAGTCAATCATGTTCTTTCCTTTGTTATAAAATCCGCTTACAGTAGCATCAATTATTGCTGTACGATACCGCGCACCTATATTGATGGCCTGGGTTTCCTCCGGCTTGAGGCCAATGTTACCCTGTAGCGTGGGACTTTTATAATATAGATCGGTGAAAGTAGGCATGCGAAGTGCCTTATTCCAGGAGGCAAACAATTTCCAGTTTTCTGCCGGCCGATACGAGATATCCACACCCGGATAGAGTCTGTATTTGTGATCCAAGGCAGTGTTCATGTTAGCCATAACGCCCAGCGAAACAGTAAATTGCCGAAGTAGGATGTTATGTTCGAGGTAATAACTGATATTGGTACGACTGTCCTTTTTATTGAACATTATACCCTCTTCACCCGGAACCTTAACATATTGTTCTTCGCTCAATGGTTTTCCAAGATTGGTACTTAAAATTCCTTCGTTACGAAATTCTGTTCCAAAAGCGGTTTTGCCCAGTTTTGTTGTGAAACCGGCATTCAGATTGACTCCATATACATCATTCATATGGAAGTTCTCTCCTGTGTTTGTACCTCTGATTAGCTGGAAATGGTCGCGCGTACGGTTCCAGTAGATAGTGGGAGTGAATCTTAATCGCCCTTTCGTTTCTGCCTGAACAGAAACCAGATACCGTCGGAGTTCTTCATACTGATTATCATACGCGGCCGAATAAAAAGTGTTGGCTCCGAATGATTGATTACTGAATCCGAATTGCCAGCGTACGTCTGCCTGTTCCGAAGAATAAGTTCCCTGGTAGTAAGCTCTTCCAATGCCGAAATCACTGTTCTTCCGGTCGCCATCGGCACGGTTATAACTTCCGGAAATCTGATTGCTGAAAGCGCCTTTTGTGTAGTTCATTCGTACCCCTCCACCAAATAAACCATAAGCACCGCCCATAAGGTTGGTGGCTACATGACTTCGTTTGTCGTTTTTTGTTACAACATTGATAGCTCCTGTAAAGGCAGAGGTACCGAATACGCGTGCTGCCGGCCCTTCGAGCACTTCTATTCGTTCAATATCGTTCATGGAAACCGGAAATTCGGCCGAGTGGTGACCTGTTTGGGGATTGGTGATATTTACCCCGTTGAGAAGAATGGTAATTTGATCAAATGTTCCTCCGCGTACGGAGATGTCGGTTTGTATTCCAAATTCGCCCCGCTGGCGAACGTCAACACCTACTGCATACTTCAGCAGGTCGTTAATACTGTGTACTGCCGCAGCCTGAATGTCTTCACGGGAAAGTACAGTTACCATTTTTGCCGACTGCAGATCAGTCAGCGGAACACGCGTGCCGGTCACTTCAATCTCGTCCAGCTCATAGGTTTTCAGTTGATAAGGAGTTTCTACCGTTTGGGCATTTACAGTTGCAATGCTGGCACAAACCGCAGTTGACACTGTTAATACGCCAATTGTAAACTCTTTTTTCATACTGACAAATGCAGCGTAAGCTTTCCGGTTGAACTGCTTCCAGCGGATGGTCTCCCTCTTAGTTAACGTATTTTCTTTCATTAAAATAAATTTGTTTTGTTAAAATGTATGGCAAAAATAGTATTATTATTTAATTTTGCATGAAAATTGAACCGCAGAGTTTCGTTGACTAACGCGGAGTAAATATTATTCCTTAGCTACGGATTGCGCGGATTGCGCGGATCTCTGAAACACGGATTAATTTTAAATCCGTGAAATTAAATCCGCGCAATCCGTGTCATCCGTGACTAAAAAGAATAAACGCTGCGGTTCAAAAAAACAAATATCATGATTCGTTTTCTCAAAGACTGGACCCTCCCTGTTGCCATGTGCGTTGGCATACTTGGTTATCATTTATTTATAAGATTAGGCTTCCTAACCCCATACCTTATCTTCGTAATGCTTTTTCTTACTTTTTCTAAAATCTCCCTCTCCGATCTTAAGCCCAAACCATTGCACCTTTGGTTGTTGCTCATACAGGTAACAGGAACTTTTGTGGTTTATTATCTCTTCAGAGGATACGATGAAGTGTTAGCCCAGGCGGTTATGGTTTGTGTTATATGTCCTACAGCTACCTCTGCAGCCGTAATAACTTCCAAATTAGGTGGAAGCGCTGCCAGTGTGAGTACGTACACCTTTTTAGCAAATATCGCTACCGCTATTGTTGTTCCATTATTCTTTCCGGTGATTGAACCACATGCTGATGTTCGTTTTTATCACTCCGTATTTATTATATTGAACAAGGTTTTTATCTTATTGATTTGTCCATTTATTCTTGCGTGGATGATCAGAAGATTTATCCCAAAGTTTCATACACAATTATTGAGTATGCACGAACTGGCTTTTTACTTATGGGCGGTAGCACTAACAATTGTAACCGCGCAAATAATGTCATCTTTAATGAACTATACCGCCGATTGGGTTATTGCCGGATTAATAGCTTTTTCAACTTTAGTTATATGCTGCCTGCAATTTTTCTTAGGTAAAACATTGGGAAGTATTTATAATGACAGGGTGAGTGGCGGCCAAGCGTTAGGACAAAAAAACACTATTTTAGCTATCTGGATGGCTCATACGTATCTTAACCCCCTTGCAGCAATTGGCCCGGGCTTTTATGTTTTGTGGCAAAACATGGTGAACTCATGGCAGTTGTGGAAGAAGAGAAAGCGGAGTGCTCAAATTAAGTAAATAAACCATTATCTCCGGATGATATTCTTATAAACTTCTGGACTGATATGCCCAACTGGGTAAACTCATTATTTAAATTACGGAACTTTCTTGTAAAGTTTGTTGGATTAGATGGTGATAAAGGAAGAAACAATAAGGATCTGAGAAATTGCATCCGTAATGGCGGAGAATACGGGGCAATTAGCGCACCCAAAAAGTTACAGAGAGTGTATTTCCATCAACATCCACTACCGTCATAGAATGTTTACCAGCTAAAGGTCGTAGTGTTATTTTATGGAAATCTTCGGTAGAAGTAACATAATCATTATCAAGATGCCAGAATACAGTAGTACCATGATTGCTATGCACCAATTCGAAAGTCATTTCTCCCAAACTTCCATCGAGTTGTTTAGGGAGATAAACCTGTGCCCCCATCTGCGGATAGATAAACTGCATCGGGTTATGGCTATCTTCACCGCAGCCTTTCTTAAACGGTGGAAGCGTTTTATATTCCGAATGACGTTGTTTGTAATACCACTCCCAGGCAGGAGGCAGCGTAAACCAATTGGTTTGTATGGTAGCTTCTTCGCCAATACAATCTTCATATACACGGAACTTTCCATCAGCCGTAAGGTTTACTTGATGATGGTAGGGACAGGCAACTGTTCGTAAGCCATTGGGAACAACAAGAATAGTATCCGTTTCTTCACAAAATCTCCCTTTCAGATGACCGGATTGCTTGCATGTTTCTGCTTCAATAAACTCATCGTAAGGAGGGGCGAACCACTGCGATGATGGCAGAACATTGAATATATCGAACATTACCGGACCTGCCGTACGCGCTCCTACTAATCCGGGCTTTCCTTCACCGGTAGCATTTCCCACCCACACTCCTACTGTGTAGCGGGGGGTTACCCCTACTGCCCAAGCATCACGAAAGCCATAGCTCGTCCCTGTTTTCCAGGCCACGGTTTGCATGGATGGTATCATGCGCCAATCAATTTCTTCCGGGCGGTTAACTTCTTTGATTGCCTGAAAAGTTTGCCACACACTACCCGGATGAAAAACATTGGGTAAGGTTTCTCGGTTATCTACATCCGATCGTAACAAAGCAGGCCGGGTTCTTTCCAACCCAAGTAGCGTACGGCCCATTTGCGAATAGGCATTTGTTACATCCCAAAGGGTTGCTTCTGCTCCCCCTAATATTAATGATAACCCATAATGAGAAGATACTTTGTTAAGTGTGCTGATGCCTATTTCTTTCAGAAAAAGATGGAACCTGGGCACTCCATGTTTCCTGAGCATGAGTACCGCAGGGATATTTAAAGACCGGGATATTGCCTGAGATGCCGAAACCGCTCCTTCGAATTGTAAGTTAAAATTCTGTGGAGCAAAACCATTTATATTCAATGGTATATCTGCCAGTAATGTATGGGGCAGTATCTCGCCCTCATCTAGCATGGTATAGTATAGAAACGGTTTCAGTATACTTCCCGTGCTCCGTTGAGAACGGATGATATCTACCTGACTTCCCGATTTCTTATCGCCATACCGCGCGTTGCCACAATAAGCCACTACTTCATTCGTTCGATTATCAATTACCAATGCAGCCATGTTACGAATATCACTTCTGGAGAATTCATTGTTCCAACGGGTTAATGTTTGCTCCACTTGCAACTGAATACTCTTATTAATGGTAGTAACGGATTCTCGTCCTTTACGGGATGCAAAATAATAATCCACTAAATGCGGAGCGGTTTGCGGAAGCGGTAAGGGTTCATCCGGTAATTCTTCAGTCAGGGCCAGTTCGTAAGTCAGCTCATCAATAATTTCTTCCTTTAATAGCTTTGCTAACAGGTTGTTCCTTTTCTTCAACAGTGCATCCCGACTTTTCGATAGGTGCATAGCCGATGGAGCATTTGGTAGTACTGCCAGCGTAGCGGCTTCGGCCCAAGAAAGTTCATTGCTATCATGACCGAAATAACGCCAAGCGGCTGCATCCAGTCCAACGACATTTCCTCCGTAGGGTGCATGGGATATATATAAAGCCATGATATCATTCTTAGAGCAACGAAATTCTAACCGGGTGGCGAGTATCATCTCAATAATTTTCTCATACCAGGTACGGCTCTCTTTTCTCGAAAGACGAATGGTTTGCATGGTGATGGTGCTTCCTCCACTCACCACACGCTTGGCTTTTATATTCTGAATGGCTGCTCTGCCCACTGCCAATGGGTTAACTCCCCAGTGCCAGCGGTAGTAGTTATCTTCAAATTCAATGATACAGGTTTTTAATTTCTCAGGAACTGTTTCGCGAGGAGGAAAACGCCATTGCCCATCATCGGCTATTCGGGCGCCAAGTAATTCACCGTCTCTATCGGTAACTACGGTAGAGTATGGAACGGTGAATAGATTACGAGGCAGGCAGAAGATGTACCAAACAAGTAATATGCCTGTTACAATCAGAAGGATTTTTTTCCTGGTTGGTTTCTTCATTTGGCGTTTGTTTTGCTGACAAAGATAAGGAATTGTATATTTATCTATACGGCCTCGCCTGCAAAATTATCACCTTATCATCCGCCACTGCCCACTCAATATCCATATCCTTATTAAACAATTGCTTTATCCTTCTTCCCTGCGCAGCCAGCTTACCAACCAATTCATCCGACATCACTCGCGTCTTCTCTGCCAACGGAATCTCTTTTACCCCACCTTCGGGCGCAAGGCGCAATTCCGTATTCTCTTCCGAATAACTAATTATTTGTACAGCCTTGGTCTTTTCCGAATACATTACCTGCTCGGCAATGCGCTTGCCCTCTACCACCTTTATGCCTATACCCCGTTTGGCAGCAATATAAATCATATCCCAGCGTTGCGACTCATAAGGATCTTTGGTTATCATAACACCCGATATCTTAGAGTCAGCAGCCAGTTGAACAAATACACTCATCATAACTAATGAATCGGGAATGTTGGCATACCGGCGGCTCTCATAGGCTTCGAAGTTATAAACGGAGGCCCATACTTTTTTCACAGCCAACTCTAACTCGGCAGCCGATTTAACATTGGGTACGGTAGTGAAAAGACCTGCCCCACTGAAATTCTTCAAATCTTCTGCATTTGAGGAACTACGAACAAACACTCCTTTTCCTTCCAGTTGAGATTGCCATTGGTTTATCCATGTATCCCGAATGGTTCTATCTACAATCGTATTTTCAATCTTTTGCTGTAGCCTTTTGAGTTCCGCTTTACGAATATCCGTTTGATCAGTAAAGCCCGGTTTGTTTTCCATGATCCGCACCTGTTCATACAATCCGTTTTGCTTCATAAAATTATAATAGTGAGCAAACGGAATAGAAAAGCCGTTGGGGATGATTATTGTTTTTACTTTTGCTTTTATCTCGCCCAGATTAGCAGCTTTTGCACCATAGTATATATAATCTCTTTCCCTCATTTCGGATAGGGGCATAAGCCGGGTTCTTCGGATATCCGATTTGATAGAATATTTGATTCGCTTCGATTTCTTCTTAGCGGATTCTGGAATTTCTTTTATGGTATAGCCTGCATTATCAGCTGTTAACTCCACATATTTATCTTTATAGGGTTGAAGTTTCTTTACCGCGTCTTTTAAATAAATACTGGGTATCTTCATGGCTCGAGCCAATACATTAACATGAGATAAAAGCGTTGAAGCACGCTCGGTAATTACTCCCGAAACAGCCGGAATGGAAATGGGGACTTCTTGCAGTATCAGGATATCATCTTCGGAAATATCAGTCAGGTCTTCAATGTTTTCCGCAATCCTTATTCTGCCTTTCGTTGTTCCGGTATTGAGGGGAATGTATGGATATTCTTTTATAATTTGTTCTTGGGTAACGTACTTAACGGATGCTTTTTTTGCTGCATCTTCATGTAAAGTTGAATTGGTTTTTAATTGTATCGGATCGAAAAAACTTTTCTTTATTGTTTGCTCTGCCGTTTGAAGTAAAGAAGAGGTTAGCATATCGCCTTCCCAAAACTCGTATGTAAACTTATGGATAAGAGGCTGGAAGGATAGTGTTCCGAAGATAAATCGCCGGGATTCATCCTTATAGTTATTGCTGATATCGGCAGGGGTATAATCGCGCCCGAGAATATCATTTAAGAAATAGAGATGAAATTCGTAAAAGGGAGTGTTTATGTAATATATTTTGTTGTTATTATTCCTATCAATGGCAAACAATAGATGAGGGATTTCGTATAGAGTTCCTTTATTATATACTCTTGAAAGCAGATAGAAATCATTATATTCTTCTATCTCAGTTAAATAGCGCTCCGATGTTTTACTCTCTGTCTTTTCGGTTGTGTAGTTGGCAGAGGGTTTTCGGGCTATCTGCGCATTGGTTTCCAGGGTTAGTAAAACTAACAATAATAAATAACATCTCATACTCTACATGATAATAATATCTTTTAGCCGCGGCTAAACAAATAATAGCCTTTAGCCGCGGCTAAACAAAATTATTCTATTGCTCTACCGTTACCACGCCTGCACGGGTGCGCCCTTGCGCCAACACATCATACATGGCTTCGCACTGTATTGCCGGCAACGTAAAGGTACCCGCATAAGTGGTTTGCAAACGTATGGGGAATACCCTCGATTTGGCTTTTGGTAAATCGAAGTAGGTATACACTCTATCATCGCGAATATCACGGTAGTCGTAATTATGTGCTGTTAATTCCGCACTCACTGTTTCTTCGGCACTGTCGTCCACAATCATACGTTCGTTGTAGATTTCCCAACCGGAAGGAATCATATGCGTAAGCGCTATGTCTCTATAATCGGTTGTGGCATTAATATTGGAAACAGTAACAATGGCCATGAAATCAGTACCTTGTTTCAACTTGGTAACATCTAAAGCAGCGCCCGACATATCCGTGTATCTCACTTCTACCTTCAGGTTATTGGCGATGGCAGGAAGTGTATCTTTCAACAGCTGAGTACGCGAAACCAGGTCGACGTAAATTGCACCTTCGCCCTTATTCTTCACTTCTACTTTGCCCGATAATGGTTTGGTAGGTATATCAACCAGGTAAATAGGTTTGGTAGATTTTATATCTTTCAGATCAGTACCATTCAGCTTCCATTCGAATGCAAACGACCCGGAAAGATTTTCGGCCAATCGTCCCATTGCCATTAGCGCATAGCCTGTGCTCTGGGTACTGAAATGATTCTCCCGGTTAAGGTTCTTAGATACTTTTCTGGCTTGCTCAAATGCTTCTTTATCTCTTCCCATTAGTACCAGTGCTTCCAGAATCATCGCTTCATCACGAGAAGACGAACCGTACACATAGTTATTGGACGGATAATCTTCAACTGTTGTATTCACATTAAAGATGAGATTATCAGCAGCTTCTTTTTGTCCGATCAAGGCATACGCAGCCGCAAGCCTCCACCTGGCCTGAACAGAAATATCTTTATATTCTTTCAACCGGTTCATGGCTCCGGTCTCCGGTGATCCTGCCAGCGCCAACGTATAAAGACGATATGCCTGTTCCAGATCATCCTGACGATAATACCAACTCCAATAAGCATCGCGTTTCATCGGTGTCCAGTTTTTAGCCAGATTACGTTGGAAACTCTTCCATTTATTAAGAACACTGGAATTAACATCATATCCTTTTTCTTTCGCCATTACCAGGAACATACCGGCATACGATGTAACCCACCGGTTGGCATCCCGATGGCCGGGCCAGTACACAATACCACCATTAGAAAGTTGACGGGAGTAGAGGTTCTTAATACCCTCGGTTACATTCTTTTTAATGGTTTCTTTCTCTATTTCGTTGGTTTCCTTAAACTGAGAAACAAACAACAACGGCAACGCCCTGGATGTTAACTGCTCTGAGCAGCAATGCTGGTAATGGTACAGGTAATCTAACCGGCGACTGATATCTACCGAAGGTATACGTGATATATCCAGTTTCACCCAACTTTCTTTCGTTGCATTGCCCAGCTGATAAGAAAGATTTGCTGTTTCGTTAGCCGACAGCAATTTACTATTATTGATAGTGACCACCGGGTTAGGATTACGCACATCAATCTCTATAGATTCTTTTGCTGAATGTTTACCCGAAGTAGCTGTTATATCTATTTTAGCTATACCGGTTATCTCTCCGGATTTCAGTTTGAAGTACACCATCTTGTCTCCCGCCTCACTAAAGGTGGCAGATTTCTTGTTTCCGTCTGTCAACTGAACATTGGATGTAGTTTCAATGTTGATAGAAACGTTTTTAATCTCATCTTCCATTGCAAAGACGTTTACCGGAAGCAGTATTTCTTCACCAATACTTAATACACGCGGTAAAGTAGACAAAATCATGAGCGGCGTACGCACCGGCGTTGTCTTTTCGGCCTTGCCGTAGGCACCGTCTTGTCCGGCAACAACCATTGTACGCACCGAACCCACATACATGGGTAGCGTAATATGGTGAGTATTCTTTCTACCCTTCTCCAATTTGAACGGGCCAAAGAACTTTACCACCGGACGAAAGCGATTTGCTTTGGCATCATCCTGATTCAACATTTCATCGCCACCGGTACTAAACAGCGAACTGTATGAACCGGCATAAGCGCCGATAACCTCATCAAACATATCCCATGTACGGATTCCCAGCGCTTCACGCGTATAGAAATCATTCCATGGATCGGGAGTTTTAAAGTTAGTAAGATCCAACAAACCGTCATCCACAATTGCCAGCGTATACGTCATTTCCTTACCATCTTTTTCATCCACAATTACCGAGAACTGTTTTTCCGGTGTCAATACATCAGGCATCTTAATGCGTGGCTCTAAAATGGTTTCCTTATTGGTAACAAATACCGGAGCCACACCATACATACGTATAGGAAGATCGTTTATTGTTTGCTCATGCGGTTGCAGCAACATAATGTGCAGATAAACATTAGGTGCCATTTCCGAAGTTACTCTGAACTCGTATTTAGTATCGCCTTTTGCAGATACATTAATCCATTCGCGGGTAAGAACCGTAGAACCGTTTTCTATGGCTACCAGTGCTCTGCCGCCTGCCGAGGCCGGAATGATTGCTGTTACTGTTTCTCCTACATTATAATTTTCTTTATCAACAGAGAACGAAAGCATATTAACTCCGCTCGGATCTGATTTATTGGAACGTCCGCGCCAATCGGGCCAGTCAATATAAACGGTTCCACCGGTAGCATGACCGCTTTCTCTATCTTTAACATACACCAGATAACGTCCCCATTTGGGATAATCAATCCTGAATTTAATTTCTCCCTTACCATTTTTTGTGGTTACAGTACCACTTGCTTCGGGGGTAATGGATGAATTATTGATGTAGGAAGCAAACGATTCTTGACGTTTTTCCCACCACCAGTACCAACTAATACGGTATATTTTGTATTCCAGATTAGAACGGTTCACCGGTTTACCTTCCGGATCAACTGTTATTACATCAAAAATATGATCTTTATCTGTTTCAATGTAACGAGTTTTGGGCTCGTTCAGGTTGATACCCACATAATAACTGTAAGGTGAAAAAGGAACCATAACCGTATTGATACTTGCATCTCCGCCCGGTTCAAATACACGGGTGGTAACGGCTGCCTGCAACATTCCCGGAGCATTCTCTGCCTGCGGTATCTTCATACGGATAAAGGCATCTCCCTGATTATCCACTTTTCCATCAAATACATCAATCTTTTGGGTACTGAAATCTGTTGCCGGATCATTGAAAATGTACTGAGAGTAATTCTTGAATTGCCCACGACTCTTAGTCAGTACCATTTCTACCTTAGTAGATAAATTAGATGCCGTTGCCCCGGTAAGCCATGAAGTATGCAACTTAAGACCCATTTCGCTGTCGGATGCATCAATTATTTTATTCGGTATTTCAAGATTAATCTTTAACCTGTTGGGTTTAACTGTTTCAATCCGGAATGATTTGTGGAACGTAGCTCCCCCAACTTTAATATATCCATTCCACACACCTGTGGGATCATCCTGTGCGGTAGGAACCTCGAAGGTGTACAATCCATTGATGCCGTTGGTAGAGATCTGTTTGGTATAGAACTGGTCGCGCGGATTGAACAACTCAAAAGAAACCGGATGCTTATCAGGGATTCGTTGATGCATATCGGCTAACATAAACGATACGAATAAGGTATCCCCCGGTCGCCACACTCCTCTTTCTCCGTAAACATATCCTTTAAGCCCTTTGGCTATTTCTTTTCCACCTACATCAAAACGGCTTATTGACAGGTCTTCTCCATCAATCAGTTTGAGGTATGTTTTTTGTTTTCCTAATGAAGCGATAACAGCAAACGGTACACCTTTACATTCGAATTCCGCGAAACCATTCGCATCGGTTTTACCGTTTCCTATTGGTTGCAACTGATAATTATAGGCAGTCACATCAGCTCCGGGCACCGATGATGTGTCCAGAATATTGCTCACCGTTACCCACAATTTATTGTTGGAGTTTTGTTTGGCAATCACACCCAGATTAGTAGCCAGTACGTTACAGGATATTTTTCTGTCGGATTCCATATAATAAGAGGGGTCGCAAGGATTATCTTGTTCATCCCAGTCGTACGTACTCCAATCAAAATCTTCTCCTTCCATATAATAATACGCGTAAGGAATATCCCATTTAGAATCATCGAGTTCTTCCGGTTCCGGCATCAGGCGCGTCATCCTATTGGTGTTATCGTAGGTTCTTTGCAGTTTTTCGCCTTCACATGGATAAGCTGAATATTCATACTTAAAGGAAATCATTAAACGATAAATCGCTCCCGGCTCCTGTTCAATCAGTCCGCTGAGATCGATGGAGTATTCTTCCCAGTTATTTAAATCTTTGGTTGGATCGTTATCTAACCGAAGCATTTTCTTATAAACCAACCTACCCGACCGGCGTATTTCTTCCGAACCGGATATATCATTTGTTTGAAGGAAAGTCAATACATTATTCTCGAAAATTTTAACCACACTTAAATCAACCGCGTAAAGGCTTACTGCTTTAAAGTTTACGATCAGCTTCTTAGAGTCGGGCATAATCGTTCCTGCATCATTAACCCAACTTACTGCCGGTTTAATATATTCTTTGGAGAAAGTTACAGTTGCTGTTTCCGACAGGTTTTTACCCGCGGCACTCTTTATTCCGGTATTCAGATTGATATCGATATCTGCCCGAGAATTTTCATAGAACACATTTACAATGTTATCTTCGATTTTGAAGACAGGTGATGATGCCCCCGAAACCGAGATCAACCCATTTAGATCCTGCGTTTTTAACAGTGGTTCGGAGAATACTAACTGTATACCGTTTTCGGGATCGGTAATTCTTGCCGAAGAAACATAACTGAAGGTATTTTTAGCCGGAATGGTTACGGTTTTGCAAATTTCTGTTTCAACATTTATTGCCTTACCATTGGCGCAAACACGCACTTCGGTTGCCTTCGCGCCTTTTTCAATATTGTTTATGGCATATCTAAAAATAGCCGGATTATCAGTAGGTTGAACCACAACCGACAGTTTATCTTTGCCTGATTGTGCGGTTATCATCTTTTCAACCTTACTTTGTTCAATGCCATCGCTAAAACGCATATTACCGGTTATGGTAACAAAATCCGGATGAGAAGCAGATACGTTGATGGCATTCACATCCATGGCGAAGTTGCGCTCCATTACACGGAAAGTAAACTGGAACTTACCAAATTCTTTAGGAACCTCCATGTAATCTCCCAGCTTAAAAGTTGCTTTGTAGAGGGTACCGGGTTTTAAATCTCCATCGGAAGGTACAAATTCAATGGTATTACTATTTATCCAGGAAACTTTTCCGTTAAGAGAGGGTGAAAACGAAAACGGATTTTCGGGGATTGGCGTATTAACCGGAACTTCTAAGTTCTTTGTTAATTCCACACGGATAGTTGAACCCTGAGATATTACACCACCGGTGTAGGCACTTACATAGGCGGCAAATTCGGAAGAAGGAACAATGTCTTCTTTAACTTTTTCACGACAAGAATAATTCACAAATAACGTTGCAAACAGCAATAAGCAACTTAGATAATAATTGGATTTCATGTTCGCCATATGAAATTGTTTTTTGACGGTATAGAACTAGCTCTTTAGATTTTTACAAAGATAGTATATTCCACAAATAATAGAACAGATTATAAAAATAAATATTAAATATTGACGAATAAGGTGTAGGGGCGGGCCTTGTGTCCGCCCGGCATAGCGATCCCGCCCCTACGCCATGCTGTCATTCTTTACCCAAACAACAACTTCCAATCCCGCTTACCGGCTTTGTCTGTCCATTTTTCCGGGATATACTTCCATTGATTCAATTTCTCGGGTGTTATTTTTTTCTCCTCTTTTATCATTTCAATCATATAATATCTGAGGTCCTTATCAGTAGAAAAGAGTATTCTGGCAGGTAAATCTTTCTTAGGAATTCCTGCCCCCAGCGTTAATATGCCACCGCCACCGCTTCCCTGAAATGAAGTTACGGCTACCTTGTACGTTTTATTTAGGTCGAAAGGCGCTCCATCACTCTTTGAGGTAATTGTTACTTTCTGTCCTTTCGGTTTGGTTGCATCAACTGTGTATTCAATTCCTGCCGCACTATCAAATGTGTAGGTACGCTCGGTGAAGAAAAATTTATCACTATCAAAGAGTGGTTCAATTAGCAGCAAATGATCATTTGGCGACTTCATTTGATTCGTACTCATGCCATAGCAATATTCAAGAGCATTATAAATTTCCTGTCCTGTTAATTCCATTGTGTACAATAAATTCTCAAATGGATATATGCTGAACATATCACGCACATACACCTTTCCGGGTTTAACAAATGCCGTTCTTGATAAAGGTGCCGCAAATGAAATATCGGCACCGGTGAGGCCGAGCTGTAACTGATGTTGAAAATCGATAAAAGCCGAAGAGCCAAAGAATGATTCGCGGGCATCCAGAGGGTGGGTCAACTCTCCTATTTCTTGATTTACATAGCTTTGAATAGTATCGTAAACACCTTTAAATTCGTTCATAAACGAAGAATCGCGATTTAAAGTTGAAACATCTGCCAATTGCCCCGAAATAGTTTTACTGATTATCTTGTTTCCTTTCTTTTTAAATTGAATGGATACATCACTTACGTTGAATCCAAACCCACCCGGGTTGATAAGTAATACCGAATCATTTTCGTTATTTATTACTTTCTTACAGCAATCCGAATGATCGTGCCCAAAGAATACCACATCTATTCCCGGAACCGATGTAGCCAAAGATAAAGCTTCGTTTTCATGGTAATCGGAAAGAGTGCCGCCCTCTAATCCGGAGTGAATTAACGCTACGATTACATCCGGACGCTCGTGCTCATTTATATAGGGCACCCATTTGGCAGCAGTGTATCTTATTTCGTCAAAGCATAACCCACTCCAAAGATTTTCGGGTATCCATGCAGGAATAGCATGCGTTATTAATCCCAGAACGGCTATTTTAATGCCCGATCTGTAGAATATTTTATAGGGTTGTAAATAAGGTTGCTGATCTTTAACAGAGATGATATTTGCACCCAGCACCGGAAAATCGCATTCATTTATCCAACGATTGTACACTGCATGTCCGGCTTCTATGTCATGATTGCCCGGTACTGCAACATCATATTTCAGATAGTTCATCATTCGGGCACATACATGTTCGGCTATAGTATCAACGAAATTATAATAATAAACTGCCGGTTGTCCTTGTAACACATCACCACCGTCCATAAATATCATATTCTGCTCGTACTGATTACGTTGGGTTTTAATAAAGGTACTTATTCTGGCTAAGCCACCTCCATAAAAGCCTTTATTCAAAAAGTTCTTAGAGAAGAAATTGCTATGAATGTCAGTTGTGTGGTAAAACTTTATTGTAACCTCTTTTTCTTGATGGCAATTTGAAAACAATAATACTGTTATTAGTATAAGTAAATAGAGATAATTTTTCATACGTTCGTGTAAATTAATAAGTAAAGTTTAGGGATAAAGAAATTTAGCTCATACCGCTTTCCATAATAATTGAAAACTCTTATATTTTCCATAACAAATTAACCGATCTCCCTCTTTTATCTGTTCATTTGTTTCAATTTCGACTACTTTATTCTCAATATTCTTCCCTATAACCGTTATCCGTGTTTCTCGACGGGTTAAAGCAATTAGCTTTAGATTATAAGTATCTTCCAGATGAAGGTCATTGAGAGATTTACCTACCATTTGGGCAGGTACAACAAATTTCATTACATAATATTCATGGTCGAGAGGAAAAGATTCTATTTCGGTTCCGTAATTCATGAGTTGTACCAATCCCCGGGCAGCATCTTCTTCGGGGGTTAGTATTTTGTCAATATTAAAAACCTCTAATATAGATTTATGCACATCGTCTATCGCCCGGGCATAAATATGCTCGACTCTCATTTGTTTCAACAAAGCGATTATTCGTACTGAAGCACCCAAATCCTCACCAATGGTGACCATCACAACATCCACTTTTTTTAAGGGTAAAACAGATAAGGCAGCCTCATCCCTAGCGTCAATTGTAAAAGCTGTTGCTATTTTATCTTTTATCGCTTCCACTCTTTCAGGATTAATGTCTGCTCCTATCACCTCATGCTTCAGGCTTGCCAACTCCTCTGCCACCACATGTCCGTAATTTCCTAGTCCGATTACAATATATTTCACCTTTCAACTAATTTATAATGATTTGTTCCTGCGGATATCTGTATTTAATATTCGTTTTTTGTTTAACCAATCCTAATATCAATGTGATAATGCCTATACGCCCTATAAACATTAGTATTGTTATAAGTATTTTGCTATAATTACCCAATAATGGAGTTGCGTTGAGACTGGCTCCGGTTGTGCTGAGAGCAGACATGCACTCGAATATCAGCGAGAGCAATGTCATATCGGGCTCGAGAGTACAGAGTATCAAAATGGATACAAACAGTATACCCAGAGAAATAACCATGGTTGCATTGGCACGTCGTACCGAACTAACAGGTATTTCGCGCCCAAAGGCTTCTACTCTATCCGAGTTGCGAAGTATTGCAAAAAGGTTGAGGGTGATTACAGCAAAAGCATTTACCTTTATACCCCCGGCTGTTGATTGCGAACTACCGCCAATCCACATCATTAAAATATAAATGAGGAGGGTTTGCATGCCAAAAGTGGAGAGATTGATTGTTGTAAATCCTCCCGACCGCGGACAAGCGGCATTGAAGAAAGCGTGTGCCCATTTATCACCTGTAGATAAACCGCCTAATGCTTCATTCCATTCGAAAGCCGCGATCAGTATAGTAGTAATTACAAACAAAAGAGAAGTTGTAACTATTGCTATACGGGTATTTAAATTATAGGGATGCAACAAAAGAATAGGTTCTTTATCATTGGATATCAGCGAGCTCCATAATCTTTTGCTATAATAAACAATTACATTTTTTATATTAACCAGCAACGGAAATCCTATTCCGCCAAGAATTACCAGAGATGCCATTGTTAACAACAATAAATTGTTACGGGCAACCAAAGGATGACCAAAGCTACCCGAAAGCGTACTGAAACCCGCATTACAGAACCCTGATATGGAATGGAAAGCCGAAAACAGCATTTCCCCTTTTAATGACATTTCCATGGTGCCGTGTATAGTTGTCCAAATTAATAGCATTCCTCCTAATTCAATTATAATGGTAAATGCCAAAATATAGAGCAAAGTAGAAAAAAGAGAGTCTAGGGTATTGGAATTTACCATATCGCGAACCACTATTTGATTAAACAGCGAGGTGTTTCCCATAAAGAATAGGGCAAAGAAACTGGTAAGTGTCATTACTCCCAATCCACCGATTTGCACGAGAATGATGATAATGAGCATGCCTTGCGGAGTAAATGTAGCCGCGAAATCTACCGATGATAAACCTGTTATGCATACGGCACTGGTAGCCAGAAACAAAGAATCTATCCATGAAATGCCGCTAACCGTACAGCGTGGCATCATAAGCAACAATGTGCCGATAACAATAAAAACAAAGAAACTTCCTGCCAGCATTAACGATGGATTGGTTTTCTTACCCAATAGTTTTATGAATGCATTTGACAAATTAAGAAAAGAGAAAAGCAGCAAAACGGTATGGTTATAAATGTTTCCGGAAAGTATTTTCCATAACGAACCAAAGAACTCATTGCTACTTAATGACGGAAAGATAGGGGGCAATAACGCCATATAAACCAGTACACTCAGTATCCATGCCATACGGCGGTATTTGAGATTGGGAAAGCGTGTATATTGCAAGAAAACATGTAATGTTATATCAACAAAAAACAGAACCCACACAACATAATAAAATGTTTGTATGGCCTCATCTTGCGTACGGGTTGTACGAAATCCATATTCGTATATAACAACAACTATAAAGAGTAGTGATGCTACTGTGGTTATTGTTGTAATAATGTTCAGGATAGAACGCAAAAAAGGCTCAACCTTTTTATTGCGGTCGATCCGGTATCTATGCATAAAATTCATTCTCTCTCTCGTTGCTCAATTTACTATAAACAAATCAAACGAAAAAAGGGTTCATTTGCAATCTGTATCTAAGCAATAATTATTGCCGAAATACGTTACCTAACATTGCTCTGAAATGCCGACAGGAAGCCACTTATAGTTAAATTGAACGTCCGTTGAATTTCGTTGCAACAAAAGAAAAGAAAAGAACAGAACAGAAAAGAAAAGAAAAGAACAACAACAGAAGAAGAAAAAGAAAAAGAAGAAAAAGAAGAAGAAAAATTTGCTGCTGCTGTTGCTGTTTTATTAGTTGCCGATTGAAAGTTGAACCAATAAACACCCAACCAAAAGAAACTTTGTTTCATTCCAAATGCAACGCGCATTTTCAAATTAGCAACGCGCATTTTCGGATTAGCAACGCGCATTTAACTCAAATGCAACGTGCATTTGAGAGAAATACACGTTGCATTCTATCGCCTTGCGTACTGATTCTTCGTCCGAACAGTCCATTATTGGTTTGCGGCCTTGTCCGGGACGAGTATGTAGGCCTTTGATCCCTTCGGTTTCGAAACGTTTTACCCAGCCATTGACGCTCTGTGCGGTCATTTCTGTTTGGTGGCCAACTTGTACAGAACTCAAACCTTCCGATTTGAGTAGCAAAGCACGACAACGCATACGAAAACAATGGCTATCGCCAGTGCGAAAACCGAATGTTAAGTCGGAGCGTTCCGATGCTGTCAATAACAATGTTTTGATTTTCATATTCATCCTCTTTTTATATGAGGCGAAGATACGAGATAAATAAAATATGTGAAATAATTATGAACATTTACTTATGTTGATAACAAGCGCACGTACCGCGCATTCCCAGTTCTTTATCGATGAGAGC
>DAIMFE010000046.1:0-24089 GCA_036724805.1 Bacteroides sp. | reverse complement strand
GTATTAACATTACAGTATCAGCAAATCTGTTATAATTAACCAAGTAAACATATGAAATTTTAATTGTGAATTGTGCTAGCTGGTGAATGATATAAACTGAATATGAAAATAATTGCTAACATCAAGGAGGGATTAAAAATAAACATACGTTATAAATTTTATCGTTAATGAAGTATGAAAGAGTATTATAACAAATAGGGCAATTATTTTATTCTATTTGTTATTAGGTTTAAATAGTAAACTTCGCGCAACTTGCGCATCTCTGCGTTTAGAAACGTATAACTTAAAAACTTAAAAAAATATGGACTATCAAATTGATCACAATCCGAAACGGAATTTATTTACAACAGAAGTAGATGGACGCACAGCCTATGTGCAGTACGACATACATGATGGATGTCTTGATATTCTTCATACCATAGTGCCTGGTTCGATTGAGGGTAGAGGTATAGCATCTGCCCTTTGCAAAAGCGCATATACTTATGCCCGTGAAAACGGATTAAAACCCGCGGCAACTTGCTCTTATGCCGTTTCATGGCTTCAACGCCATCCGAACACATGAAAAGTTAATTCCATATTTCCGCATGGTGTAGGGGCGGGTCTTGTGTCCGCCCTGTGTAAAGCAGCGTATATCGATCTGGAATTTCTATTCTTTAAATTGGAGTTTCACCTGCTTAATCTTGCTTTTTTCTTGGAATTATTGCACTAAACAATTCACCTTCTGCATTGTTTTTCAAATCAATATTAGGCTGATTTTCCAATGCCCGTGTAATGCCGGAGCCAAAGCCACGGTACATCATCAATTTTGAACAATATGATACTAATAGATTGTTGCGCACTACTGCATTCCCCAATTTAATATTTTCAACAGTCAAACTGTTAGGTAAGGCTCCCGGACTTACAATTTCAATTCTGTTGTCAAAAATCATAATTCGGATTGGTGCGTTTTTGGAATAATCCCTATGTACCAACGCATTTTGAAGTAACTCTTCTAGCGCAGTTTGTGAAACTTCTAATTTCCCTACTGAATTAAAATTTTGCCCTGCCTGAACAGAATGCAGATTTGCAGTAAAGAAGACCATCGCCTGCTCAAACATCTCTGGGATTGTCCCCTCAATATCTTTGCTACTACGATATTCATTACCTCCTATACTATTCCCAAAGAATGAAATAGCCTTTATACAGAAAGCCGGACGATATTTTTGTGGATTATAGGAGAAAAACAACAAACCACCCAAGGTTAGTCGTTTATCCCTCATTATATTCAAGTTCGTAAGGAGTGTTTCGTTTATTTCAACACCTTTATCAGTTTCGCTTTTTTGAATAGCTTTAATATATTTGCCTACTTCGGAAAAATTAACATCATCAATTGAGGTTTCAGGAACAATCATTTCATCAACATATAATTTCCCACTTTGTTGAAAAAGCCTCATAATCTCATTGTTATCTACAAGTTTCCTTTTGTCAGCTCCTTGCTTTATCCAAATTGTACCACTATTGTCTTTGTAGGGTTTATTTGTTCCTTCGTTGATATAAATTACCAATATTCTCTTATCCCCTGCTTCTGACATTATTGTTACGACTTCAGTGAATATAAAAATTTGCGGTTTTATTTTATCGTTAGCAACATTTGCTAACCGATTATTATAAGACTGTAACTGCTCATAGGTTAATCCCAGTATTTCTCCGGTTTTATCTTTTACTCCAACGAGAATAACACCTCCTTTAGAGTTGGACATAGCTATCATCTCTGCCGAAAATTTATCATCATCCATCTCTTGCTTGAACTGCACCTTACTGGTTTCGCCAGCGCTAACTATGTCTAATAATTCTATCGCTTTCATCTTTTCCCGTTTTCCCAGATTTTATAAATATTTTTTCTTATAGTAAAGGCTTCCTGCCCACCTTCCATTATCCTAATTATCTTTTCCTGAATAGCCCGGCAGTCGATACTTCCACCCTGAATTACAATCTCACTATCAGGAACATATTGACATGCAATCAACATTTCGCTGTCTCCTAATACGGGTATGTTTGCGTTATGTGTGGCAAATATAAACTGCATTTTCCCTTTCAGGCGTTTAATTTCCCGAATAACATCATCATAGATTGTTTGGTTATCCAAATCATCTTCAGGTTGGTCAATAATCAGAATATCATTTTCTTTTTGCGACAAAAGAAAGAGTATTAGAGCTGAAGCACGTTGCCCTAACGAATGCTTTTTAAGAGGAGTTCCTTCAAATTTGATAATAATTTGATTTGGCACTTGATATGTAAGCAAGCCATAAAGATTACTATCAAATCTGTTTTTTGCTTCAAATAACTGTTTCTCTGTCAGACGATCTGATAGTTTACGAAAATCATCTTTTCGCATATCTATAAAGTCGGCATAATCGTTACTAATTTCGGCATATGCAGTTCCACTAATCCGCGAGCCGCTGAATACCTCCTGTAACTTCGCCAAAAGCTTGTCTTTTCTTCCTTTATAGTTAATCTCTATAGATAATTTGCCTCCGGCTTCATTTATTTTGTTTACTTCTTTTAGTAAAAGCGTATATTCTTCATGCCACAAATTATCCAAAATATTTATGCCATCGTTTAACGCTCGTTCTAGTTCCACTCTTTTGCCTTCCGATTTTTCTATCTCGATAAGCTTTAATTTTGAGATTTCAATTTCTCGGTTTATTTTAATAAAATCATCAGGGTTGAGCTCTGGAATATTTATTTCTCGTTTAATTCGAGCAAACTCTTCTTTTAATTCTTCTTTTTTTGCTATAACTTTATCAATTACAGTTTTGAGGGCGAGGCTAACCTTTTGGGCTTCTTCACGGGTTTTCTTCAACTGTCCAAATGTTAATCCAAGTTGAGTTACCAACTGTTGAGCCTCTGCGAAAATTTCAGGGTTTGTTTTCGACTCAAATTTTTGACTTTTTAAATACTCATGATTCTGAATAGTTGATTCTAAATTGGAGGTATAATTATCTATCCCAGATTTGAAAGTTTGAAGGCTGTTAATATCCGACTCAAAAGAAGTTTGTAATTGCAGTTTCTCTGCAACACCCTGTTTTTTGAACTCTCCTAATTTAAACTCCGCATTATTTTTTACAGATTCTGTATCCTTCTTCTGTTGTGAGAGGTTTCCGTAACTCTTCAGTTCGTTAATAATACGTTGAATCTCCTTTTTCTGCTTATCAATCTTTGCCTGAACATCATTTAGCCTGCTACCAATAAGTTTATGAACCAAGTCGTTTTCAAAATCAGCATTTTTACTTGACAGATCCTTCTGTCCGAAATAGATCGGCTGTTGAAGAATTGCATCTAATGTAATTCCTTGTTGCAAAGTTCCATCCTTATATATATCTTCTTTCTGTCCATATATCCGCTCTACGGTATAGGCATTTCCATGTCTGTCAACTATTTCGATGATAATTTTTCCTCCGCTTCGCAATACATGTTTGATTAAGTCATCTTTATAATCTTTGTCAACGGCTTGCGAACCAAAAGGTATATTAAGTGCATATCGTAGAATTTCAAGGATAGACGATTTTCCACTTCCCCGAATCCCTATAAGATTATTCAATTCCGGAGAGAAATGTATCTTCTTGTCATTCAGCAATCCACCTTGAAATGCAATAGACCTGATATAAGAGTTTGTTGGTGTATGGTTGCTTTCTGTTGAACAACGATCTTTTGCATCCATTAATGCAAATTGTACTGCTTCAAAGTTAAACTCGCCAATTTTTATGAAACAGGATTCTCCTTTACCTATATCATCAATAGATTTAGGATCGCTTCCTTCAACAAAACATGGAACTTTATTACCTAACCACGCCTTAAGGTTATCCTTCAAGTCATTAGTTCTAATTTTCTGAAAACCAACAACTGATTTTCTAAACAATGGATTATTACCTAAGTCTATAATACGTCCTCCGTCAAACTCTTTTAACAAGCCACTGTTTTGTTCGACATGAGCCATTATGACAAAGAAGTTCTTATTCCAGTTATCTAAATCTTCTAAAGTTTCTTTTAAGCTATGATTAGAACGACCATTTTCATTTTCGTAATTATGCTTGCCTTTAAAATTTGTAGTTATAAACTGATTAATAAAGTCATTCCCATCAGCCAACCATTGTTCAGGATCGAAAACAACTAATGTGTGCACTCCATTAGCACCATCATTTACAGACAACTCTACTCCCGGAAGTATATAAACTCCTTCTTTACGGGCTTTCTTAGCAATAGCTTTATACTCATCTATGTCAAATTTATTATGATTGGTTATTACACCAACTCTAATCTCTTGTTCTACAAGTTTATTTATATAAGCGTTCACGAAATCATTTTCTGCTCCAGCGTATATGAATTCTTTATCAGATTTCGTATGTAAATGAAAGTCGGCACGCAACCAACGTGCACCATTTTGGAATAATGTATTCGCATTCATAATCATTGCTTTTTATATCACTTTCATTTCTGTTTCTGGACTTAACTGTTTTAGCAGTTGCTGTACATTGATTTTTGCGGTATCTCTTTTACGACATTTATTTCTTTCATCAGCAATGCAATTGACGTTTTTGCAAAGATATTTATTTTGTTGAATCTTATGAAATTATCTTAATTAAATCTCTCATATATTACATTTTTCTTCCTGATAGATAGGCGATAGAAATGCAACGTGTTGTTTACCCAAATGCAACGTGCATTTTCAAATTACCACGTTGCTGTTGAGACAAATGCAACGTGCATTTTCGAATTAGCAACGTGCTGTTTGGATTAAACAACGTAGGTGTTTTCTTACGGTCGTTTATTCATTCACAATCCAACTTTTGAAGTCTGCCGCTTTGTTCTTACTAATATAGATTCGTTCGGGCACTTCGATATCCAATGTAATAAGCAGCCTGTTATCAAACCATATAGTAATATTCTTTACACTATCACGGGCAATAATAAACTGTTTATTAGCACGGTAAAAGTTTTCGGGTTTAAGAGAAGTCGATATTTGTTCCAACGTTCTGGAGTAAGGATAAGTATTCCCGTCTTTCAGGTAGATCCGGGTATTTTTATTGGCAGTATAAAAGAAAGAAACATCTCTTAAATTAATGGGCAACAGGTTATCTTTTACAGGAATCAGTAATTTCTCTTTGTAGCGGGGAGCCGGAGTTAGTTGAGTTAATCCGGATAGATACTGTTTTATCTCCCGGTGTGTCCATTTACTGAATTTATTCAAAGCTCGTTCCAACTCCTCAGATTTAATGGGCTTCAGCAAATAATCAACACTATTTACTTTAAAAGCCTCGATAGCATATTCATCATAAGCAGTTGCGAAAATGATTGGAATCTCTACTTCTATAGTATCGAAAAGAGTAAAGGCCGATCCATCCGATAAATGAATATCCATCAATATGAGATCTGGAGCCATATTATTACTCAACCACTGAATGGTTTGGCTTATACTTTCTGTATTTCCAATAACTTCAATTTTAGGATCAATCTCGGTTAGAATATCTACCAGATTCTCGTATGCCGTTGTTTCATCTTCAACTATTAAAACTTTCATGTTTGAGCTTTTACTTTTAAGTTTTTAAGCTTTTCGATCTTTTAAGATTAAATTAAAGGCAAATATACATAAAACATTTCATCGTTATCTTCAATCCTAAATTTGCGTCATGTTTCTATGTTGATGAGGCGTTACCCCTGTTTTCTTTTTGAATACCGTACAAAAATAATCGGCATTATCAAATCCGCAATCAAAAGCAATTTCCTTATTGGTTAATGCCGTATTGGTTAGAAGTTCTTTACATTTCTGTATCCGTAGTTCCAGTATATATTGCGCGGGCGAAAGTCCGGTATATTCTTTAAACAACCGCCGAAACCATGAATAACTCATATTCACTTCACTTGCAATTTGTTCGGGCACTATATTCTGCTGAAAAGACTCACGGATAATTACTTTTGCCTTATTGATACGGTTGCTAAGTTCTCCGTTTTGAAACGAAGAACATTTATCTATCGAGTAGGCATTTCCTAATAAATAATTTACGATGCCCGCCAGCATTTGCTGGTACCCTGCCATTTGGTTTCCGGCTGTTTGTATGGCACGTTTGTATTGCTCTACCAGTTCATCATTCATGCCGATGTTGAACACCGGGTGCTGCTTGCTGAAGAAACCATTCCGAACCCTTTCATCGATATTTACTCCGGTAAAACCGATCCAGTATTCATCCCATCCGGTATCCTTATCGGGCTTATAACTGTGCCATTCTCCCGGGAAAAGTAAAAACATATTTCCCTCCTTAATTTCTGTCTTCTTTCGTTTGGCAGAAACGAAAGTTCCTTTACCGCGAGTGATGTACAGCAACTGGTATTCGTTAAGTATTCTTCCTTTTTCAGTATTGAAGAGATAGCGGGTGGGATGATTGCGCGGAGGATATTCCTCACCGGGTGCGATGTGTTGATATCCTACCGAATTTACGAGCAGCCCCCATAACGAATCGTTTTCATTTATGATAAGATATTTAATGTGCACAGATGTTTTCATGTAGTATAGCAAAAAATAAAGCATGGAACAGTAAATACGCTCCAAATATAACAGTTACAATCCGGATAATAATTATTATGAGTGGCAAATTTCAAAGTATACAAATCAAAAATAGCAGTTATAACCGTTCTATCTCTTTTATATTTGCGCTTTAATTAACAGATAATGTCTCTGAGTTCTATAAAAAGCTAAATTACCATGAAACTACGACATCAATTATTTGCCCTCGACCTTGGGGCAACCAGTGGGCGCTCTATTATCGGTACGCTTGAAGGCGGGAAACTGGAATTGCAGGAGCTCACCCGCTTCCCAAACACAATAATCCGGGTACAAAACAAATGTTACTGGGATATTTATACCTTATATGAGGCTCTTAAAGAAGGATTATGTGCCGCGGCCTCCAAAGAACTTAAACCCGATTCTATCGGAATTGATACATGGGGAGTTGATTTTGTGTACGTGGCCG
This sequence comes from Bacteroides sp., assembly GCA_036724805.1. GTDB lineage: Bacteria > Bacteroidota > Bacteroidia > Bacteroidales > Bacteroidaceae > Bacteroides. The sequence goes on along the minus strand of DAIMFE010000046.1, from coordinate 17,085 downwards.
AAGATGGCACGCTACTCAACCTGCCCCGTTCGTATCGCGATCCATACACCGAAGGTGCTCCGGAAGAATATTTCACTAAGCTATCTCGCCGGGAAGTTTACGAACGAACCGGAATACAGATCATGAATTTCAATAGTCTCTTTCAATTATATGCTGCGCGGAAAGAAAATTCATCTGCGTTAAACCAAGCTAAAAACATCCTCTTTATGCCCGATGCGTTGGCCTATCTGCTTACGGGAGAAAAACATTGCGAATATACGATCGCTTCAACTTCACAAATTGTAAACGCGTACAATAAGAAGATCGATCCTCAATTGTTAGAGGTGGTAAACATCAGCCCAACAGTTTTTCCAGCTGTTGTTATGCCGGGACAAACGGTGGGTTATGTGCAGGAGAGCATAGCCGGAGCGTGTGGAATAAATCGAACTCCTGTTATCGCAGTAGCAGGACATGATACGGCTTCGGCAGTTGCGGCTGTGCCGGCTGAAGACGGGAACTTTGCCTATATAAGCTCCGGAACATGGTCGCTGATGGGAATTGAAGTAAAAGAGCCCATCATCAATGAACAATCTTACCAACTCAACTTTACCAATGAAGGCGGTGTTGACGGCACCATACGTTTTTTGAAAAACATCACCGGCATGTGGCTCTTAGAACAATGCCGAAAGGAATGGGATAAGGCAGATAAATGCTATACCTACCCGGAGATTGTTGATATGTCAAACTCGGCCGAAGGATTTCGCTCTTTAATAGATCCGGATGATTCTTCATTCGCGAACCCCGAATGCATGACAAAGGCCATTGTTGACTACTGTCACCGTACTAATCAGCCCCACCCGGAGAAGCACGAACAGTTTATTCGTTGCATATTCGATAGTCTTGCCCTTAAGTACAAACATGTATTGAACAGTCTTCAGGAAGTTGCACCGTTTCCTATAAATAAGTTGCACGTTATCGGTGGCGGCTCTCAAAACAGACTGCTGAATCAAATGACTGCAAATGCCATCGGTATACCTGTGGTTGCGGGTCCTTCGGAAGCTACTGCCATGGGAAATATCATGATTCAGGCAATGGGATTAGGGATAGTTAACTCTTTACAGGAAATTAGGGATGTTATCCGTAACAGCGTATCGCCCGAGGTATTTATGCCGAAGGATAGCGCGGTATGGAAGGAGGCATATAGTAGATTTAAAAAATTACTGGATTAAATTACGCGGATTGGATTTTACATAAACATAATAAACATATTTTAAATTGAATATCATGAACAAGAATGTATTAGTAGAAAAATCTTTTGAAATAGCTAAAGAACGCTATGCAGCAGTAGATGTAAACGTAGATGAAGCACTAAAAAAGCTACAGGATATTGCCATTTCCATTCATTGCTGGCAAGCCGATGATGTTACCGGTTTCGAAAAACTGGATAACCTTGGCGGCGGTGGCATTCAGGCAACGGGTAACTACCCGGGGAAAGCTCGCAATGTTGAAGAACTGCGCACTGATATAGAAAAAGTATTGACTCTTATCGCAGGTAGCCATCGTTTAAATCTGCACGAAATATATGGTGACTTTGGCGATAAAGTGATAGACCGCGATCAGGTAGAACCGGAGCATTTCACCAGCTGGATGCAATGGGCGAAGGAGAAAGGTTTAAAATTAGACTTTAACTCTACTTCTTTCGGACATCCCAAAAGTGGTGACTTAACATTGGCTAATCCGGATAAATCTATCCGTGATTTCTGGATCGAACATCATAAACGTTGTCGTAAAGTTTCAGAGGAAATGGGTAAGTTCCAGAACGATCCCTGTATCATGAATCTATGGATACACGATGGAATGAAAGACCTTACAGTAAACCGTTTAAAATATCGCCAGATATTAGAAAATTCTTTAGACGAAATATTCAGCACCGAATATAAGAACATGAAAGATTGTTTGGAATCCAAATTGTTCGGTATTGCCCTCGAAAGCTACACTGTAGGCTCGCACGATTTCTATCTCGGCTACGGAGCGAAGAAGCAGAAAATTGTTACTCTGGATACCGGACATTTCCATCTTAGCGAAAATGTTGCTGATAAGATTTCATCGTTGCTGCTTTTCACTCCCGAAATCATGTTGCATGTTAGTCGCCCTATTCGTTGGGATTCCGACCATGTGGTTATCCTTAACGATGATATTGCTGAACTTGCAAAAGAAATCATCCGCGCAGATGCGCTTAGCCGGGTACACATTGGCCTCGACTTCTTCGATGCTTCTATCAATCGCATCGGTGCGTATGCTATCGGTATCCGTTCAACACAAAAAGCATTTATGCAGGCGCTTCTCGAACCAATTGCTACATTGAGAGAATACGAAATGAATGGACAATACTTCGAAAGGCTCGCATTGCTGGAAGAAGCAAAAAGCTTACCATGGAATGCCATATGGGATTACTTCTGCCTTAAAAACAATATTGCAGTGGGTGAAGATTATATTACTGAAATACAACAATACGAAAAAGAGGTAACAAGTAAAAGGAGGTAAAGTGAGGTAAAGGAGGTAAAGTTAGGTGAAGTGAGGTAGCTCTACCTAACTCTACCTCACTTCTACCTCACTTTACCTCACACAAATACTAAAAAAAATGAATACCCTAATAGGTCTCTTAATTATCGCCATTGGCAGTTTCGGACAAAGCAGTTCCTATGTACCCATTAAGAAGGTAAAGCAATGGAGTTGGGAAAGTTTCTGGCTAACACAAGGAATATTCGCATGGCTTGTTTTCCCGTTGCTGGGTGCCCTTCTTGGCATCCCGGCGAATACTTCCTTAATCGAATTGTGGAGTTCGGGCGGCGCATCCTCCTCTATTATATATGGTGTATTGTGGGGAGTTGGCGGACTCACTTTCGGGCTTAGCATGCGTTATCTGGGCGTTGCCCTGGGGCAAAGCATTGCTTTAGGAACCTGCGCTGCCTTCGGTACATTGCTTCCCGCTATTTTGGCAGGAACAGATTTACTACAGGGCAACGGGCTACTTCTATTGATTGGCGTAGCCATTACACTGGCAGGTATATCTGTTATTGGATATGCCGGAAGTTTGCGATCGAAGAACATGAGTGAAGAAGAAAAACGGGCAGCCGTTAAAGACTTTGCATTAACAAAAGGATTGCTGGTAGCGCTCCTATCCGGTGTTATGAGTGCTTGCTTTGCTATGGGACTGGATGCCGGAGCTCCCATAAAAGCCGCCGCTATTGCCGGTGGAGTAAAAACTTTATATGCCGGATTACCTGTTATCTTCTTGGTTACTTTCGGTGGATTCTTAACCAATGCCGTATATTGCATTCAGCAGAATGTTAAAAATAAAACGGGCAAAGAATATTTCTCTGTCAAAGGAAATATATTGGTAAATAACTTGTTATTTTGTGCCCTTGCCGGAATTCTGTGGTATTCGCAGTTCTTCGGATTAGAGATGGGTAAGAGTTTTCTTACAGACAGTCCTGTTCTTCTGGCATTCTCGTGGAGTATACTTATGTCGTTGAATGTTACATTCAGTAACGTATGGGGCATTCTGCTTAAAGAATGGAAAGGAGCGAAGGGAAGTACAATAGCTGTTTTGATACTGGGACTGCTGGTACTTATATCTTCGATAATAGTGGTGGCACTGTCGCAATCGTAATACAGATACTAAAATTTAATTAATATAACATGAAATCAATTCTTGAAAACCGCCCCGTACTTGCCCAACAGATAGGCGAAGTGGCAGAAGTAGCCGGCTATCTCTGGCAGAAGGGCTGGGCAGAACGTAATGGAGGAAACATCACTATCAACATTACCGATATCGTTGACAATGAAATTAAACGATTGAAACCTTTGTGCGATAAGATAAGCATAGGTACTACCTTGCCCAACCTGAAAGGAGGCTATTTCTTTTGCAAAGGAACCAATAAACGAATGAGAGACCTGGCGCGTTGGCCAATGGACAACGGAGCTATTATCCGCATTTGCGATGATTGTTCTTGCTACGAAATTATAGCCGACAATCCTGTACTTCCTACTTCCGAATTACCTTCCCATCTCAGCATGCACGATTATCTGATAGGAAATGGGTCAGGCTATAAGGCAGTGATTCATACCCATCCTATTGATCTGGTGGCCATGACGCACCATGATGAATTTCTAAAGAAAGATGTTCTTTCCCGATTGTTATGGAGTATGATTCCTGAAACAAAAGCTTTCTGCCCGAAGGGATTGGGTATTGTGCCTTATGCACTTCCCAGTTCGCTTCAACTGGCACAGGAAACCCTTAAACTACTGGAAGAATATGATGTAGTAATGTGGGAAAAACATGGTGTATGTGCCGTTGGCGAGAATATTATAGAAGCCTTTGATATGATTGATACGCTTTCTAAATCGGCTCAGATATATTTAACGGCTAAATCTATGGGATTTGAACCGAAAGGAATGAGTGATGAGCAGATGAAGGAAATGACGGTGGCGTTTAATTTACCGAAATAGGAACATTTACTTATCCGTTTTTCAAAGAGCTTACCCTATAGTATTTATTGAATATATTGGGGTGGCAATAACTCCCCTCTCCGCCCTTCGGGCACCTCTGCCCTCAAGGGCGGAGAGGGGAGTAAATATATACAAGAGCCTAAAAAGACAAGCTACCGTACAAAAAACAAATTTACTTAATTCCGCAATTAATAATAAAAAAACAATGGTTGCTTTGGGGGTTAGCAAATACTAGTGGGTATTTATTATATGTATACCATAAAATAAAGAAGCACTATTAATTATATGAGATCCAAATATTATAAAGAAATTCTTAATAAGGTAATCGAGGACAAATTAACCAAAGTAGAACAGAAAGAATTATCAGAAGATAAAGCCATTGTTCAGTATATGGAGAAAATATGGGATAAGACTCCCGATATAATCAACAATGGAGAAAAGCAAAAAAAACGTATCTGGAAAAAAATCGCTCATCAATGTTGGGGAAATAATCAAAAAGAATCCGGAAAGATGAGCCTCAACTTGAAGTTTATCTATGCCGCCGCTGCTTTTGTAGCTATTATATTGGTGGGAACATGGGTTTACCAATTGTCGCAACCTGATTATATTACCCTCTTCGCTCCAAAAGGAACAACATTATTAAGTCAAATACTTCCAGACAGTTCTGTAATTTGGCTAAACTCGGAAACTACTGTTCGCTACAACAAAAACTTTATCAAACAACCTATAGTATATCTTGATGGTGAAGCCTTCTTTGATGTTCGCAAAAAAGGGCAAAATACTTTCAAAATATTTTTTAAAGATGCTTGTATAGAAGTAAAAGGTACAACATTTAACATAAAATCTTATAAAGAAGCGTTAGATGAAGTAACACTCTTTACCGGTAAAATAGATTTTAGTCTGGAAAAATCAGATAAGATTCATTCAATGAACCCTTCTGAACAAATCATTTATAATTCGCGCACCCGCACAGTATCGCATTCCCAAATCATTTCATCCGACTTTGATTGGCGAACGGGCGTTTTTAAATTTAAAGAAAAACGATTTGAAGAATTAATTGAGGATGTTAATCGAATTTATAATGTGAATATAATTATCAACCGCGATTCTCATAAAGAATATCCATCGTTTAATGGCACTATTCGCCGGGATGAGAGCCTAACAGATGTGCTCGATAAAATATGTTTTTCCCTCAATATGAAAACACAAAAGAAGGGAGACTGCATTATCCTTTACTAGCCCACCTAAGTTTACCTAACAAAAGAACCTTACCATATATATATATACTTATTATATATTATGATTACTAATACTAACTAATACAGTAAATAAATTATGAAAAGAACATTTTCTTTATTTAAAAGATGGCAGTTAAGATATGCCTTTGTCTTTTTATTGTTGTGGCCGGCCGTAGTACAGGGAGCACAAGGCCATATAGCACTGAAAGGACAAGCTATTACAATGAAGCAAGCTATAGAATTAATTGAAAAGAATTCGGATTATACTTTCTTCTTCAAAACCAGTGATATTGACAATTCACTAAAGAGGAATATAGACTGTACCGGAACTATTGAAGAAGTGCTTGATGAAGTATTTAAAAATTCTTCTATATCTTATTTGATAAAGGAGAAAGAAATCATTCTTAAAACAAACAACAAAGTTGCAGTGTCATCGGATCAGACTCCTCAACGGCGTACTACTATTACAGGACAGGTTATTTCTTCGGAAGACAATCTGCCTATTATTGGGGCAAATGTATGGGTTAAAGGAACTTCTACAGGAAGCATTACTAATGCTGATGGTAAGTATTCCATTACATTTGATGGTGTAGGCATTCTTGCCTTTTCGTTTACGGGTATGAAAACGCAGGAAATAGCTATTACAAACCAAACAGTTATAAACGTTGTATTGAACCCCGATACCGAAGTGCTTGATGAAGTTGTAGTAGTAGGTTACGGACATCAGAAGAAGGAAAGTGTGGTGGGAGCTATTTCCACAATTGATGTAGGCAAGTTGCAGGTTCCGGGTTCATCAAACCTCTCCACTTTATTGTCAGGACAATTGTCGGGCGTAGTTGCCATGAACAGATCGGGAGAACCGGGTAGAGACGGAGCCGCCGATTTTTATATTCGCGGGGTATCATCTTTTAAAGGCAATACTACTCCTCTTGTATTAGTTGATGGTATTGAACGCGAATTAGACCTGGTTGACACAGAAGACATCAAATCATTCTCTATTCTGAAAGATGCTTCTGCATCGGCGGTTTATGGTGTACGGGGTGCTAACGGGGTTATCCTTATTGAAACAAAAAAAGGAGAGGTTAGCAAACCAACAATCAACGTACGTGCCGAAGCGGGTATTACATCTCCAACAAAGATGCCTAAATTTACAAACTCGGAACAATGGGCAGAATTATATAACGAAGCAAGCGGAACAAACTCTTATTCGGCAGAAGTCATTCAAAAATACCGGGATGGCTCCGACCTTGATTTGTTTCCCAATGTAAACTGGATTGATGAATTGTATAAAGATAACGCGTACAATCACCGTATTAACCTGAATATGACAGGTGGTAGCGATATTGTGAAATACTACGTAGCCGGATCTTATTACCACGAAAGTTCTATATTCGAGGATGCCGGAGATAGATATGATTACAATTCTTCTATCAGTTACAACAAATTTAATTTCCGTGCGAATCTGGATTTTTCACTTACTAAAAGTACGAATGTAAGTCTTAACCTGGCCAATATTTATGAGAAATCATTCGGTCCAGGTGAGCCTAAAGATCGTATCTGGGAGTATACTTTTAACACATCGCCTAATGCTTTTCCGATGGAATATTCTGATGGCACATTGGCTTCGCCATCTACCTCTTCCGGCTACAATCCCTGGAACCTGTTGGCAAATTCGGGTTACCGCGAACAGTTCTGGAACTCATCGCAATCGTTGATCGCAATACATCAGGATTTTGGCGCAATCTGGAAGCCCTTGCAGGGATTATCCGGTAATTTCAAATTCTCCTGGGATGCATTTAATACTACTACACAAATCCGCGCTAAATCAGTAAATCAGTTCCATGCCAGCGGAAGAGATGAAGACGGTAACCTGATTTTCGGCAATCCTATCTATAAAGGAGATGGTAGCTTGGGATATGAAAAGACAACAGAAGGCACAATGACTACCTATATGGAGGCATCATTGACTTATAATCGCCTTTTTGATCAGAAACATCGTGTAGGCGCATTATTCCTATACAATCATAAGATACATAACAATACTCAGGAAGGCGATAAATACAAGTCATTGCCTTATAAAGACCAAGGTATTGCCGGACGTGTAACCTACGCTTTTAAAGATACTTACTTCGCCGAATTTAATATGGGGTACAATGGTTCGGAAAATTTTGCCCGTGGCCATCGGTTCGGTTTCTTCCCTGCAGCAGCTATCGGCTGGATGGTTTCGAACGAGAAATGGTTTGAACCTGCACTCAAAGTTGTGGATATGCTGAAACTTAAAGCTTCTCACGGTACTGTGGGTAATGATGATATTGGTGGAGCCAGGCGCTGGATGTATCAGGCTACCATCAATAAATCTGATTCATGGAATTACGGACATACAGGCAGTGAAGGTGGCGAAGGGATAATGATTGGCGATGTTGAGAACCTGTATATGTCTTGGGAAGAAGCCACAAAGACAAACATTGGTTTTGAGATTTCTCTTTTAGAAAAAGTGAAATTGCAGGCTGATTACTTCAGGGAAGAGCGTAATGGTATATACCTGCAACGCGCAGGACTTCCGGCTATTGTTGGTTTAACAACCATTCCGTATACCAACATTGGAAAAACGTTGAATCAGGGTATTGACGCAACACTTGAATATACGCAACAAGTAGGCCAGGTGCTACTTAGCGCTCGCGGCAACTTTACTTACAACCGCAACAAATTGTTGGATAATGATGAACCCGACTGGCAATACAAATATCAAAATAGAATAGGGAAACCATTTGGGCAGAATGGAGCATTACAACCTTTTGGATTGGTTGCTTTGGGATTATTCGAATCTCAGGAAGAAATTGACAATAGCCCGGTGCAAACTTTCGGTGAATACCGCGTGGGCGATATTAAATATCAGGATATAAACGGAGATGGTAAAATCGATTCTTATGACCAGATAGCCATTGGCCACACTAATCTTCCGGAAATAACATACGGATTTGGATTCAATGCACAATGGAAAGGATGGGACGCAAACATATTTTTTCAGGGAATAGACCGTATTTCTTTCTTCCTCTCAGGTACGGCAATCCGGCCTTTTTCCAGTAATAATCCGGAACGTTCGGCTATTAATGCCGACATATACAATAACGTATGGAAATCAACAAATACGCCTGAACAAAATGCGCTGGCCAAATATCCGCGTATGAGTATGAATGATGGCTCCGGAAAATCTAACAACAATCGACAATCTACTTACAATATGCGCGATGGCAGCTTCCTACGTTTAAAAAATGTAGAGATTGGCTATTCACTACCTAAATCTGTTTTGGGTAAAACATTTATCAAAAGGGTTCGTATTTATGCCTCGGCCACTAACCTGCTTACATTTAGTAATTTCAAACTATGGGATCCTGAACGAGGTAGTTCAGACGGATCGGGTTATCCGCCCAACCGTATAATCAGCCTTGGCTTAAACGCAAATTTTTAACCGTAGCAAAGATAATAATTTATGAAAAAGATAAATAACTACTTATTAACACTGGCGGGTATGATGCTTGTTATCATACTTGCAACTTCATGTGATGATTTCCTCGACAGACAGGAAGATGAAACGCTCACCTTTGATAAGATATGGGAAAGCCGTGATAATACAAGAAAGTACTGGCTCAATGCAATGTCGTTTATTCCGAATGAAGTAATGGATTACAGTGGTAACGACCCATTTACCGGTGCATCAGACGAATCAACCATAGCCTATGGTAAAGATTATAATAAGATAAATTTTGGTTCATGGAATCCGGTCGATATGCCTTTTTCTGATCAAAGATTCAATTTTTCCAGTCTGTACAAAGGTATACGCGAGTGTAATATCTTCCTTGCTAACGTAGACAGAAGTTCTGACCCCCTGACTACCAAAGAAGACATAGCAACATGGAAAATACAAACCCGTTTTGCACGTGCCTACTATTACTTTTGCCTGATACGCCTCTACGGACCTGTATTTCTTTTAAATGATGAAATTCTGGACTTTTCTGCTTCTACGGAGGAACTATACCGTCCCAGAAATACGTGGGAAGAATGTGTGAATTATGTTATCAGCGAATTGGAAGCCTGCATTGCTGACCCAGGCATGAAATCGGGTTACAGTAGCAATTCGGATTATGGATTGTCTACTAAAGGAGCCTGTCAGGCAGTAATCGCACGCTTGAGACTTTATAGCGCCCGCCCGTTATTTAACGGCAATCCGCTTTATCAGAATGTAAAAAATCCTGTTACAGATGCTTTCCCCGAACTATCGGGTGTAAATCTGTTTCCTACCTCTTTTGATGCCAACAAATGGAAGGTGGCTGCCGATGCTGCAAAGGTATTAATAGATAATCCACAATACAAGTTATACCGTGCCGGTAATAACAATCCTTACGAAGACTATTATGGTGTTACTCAACAGAACTGGAATGAAGAAATTATCTGGAGCACAGGATATAAAAGCCGGTATAATATAGGGGTTTCGTGTGTGCCAACAGCGATAGCCGGTACTGCATATGGCGCAACGGGGCCTACTCAGCAACAGGTAGATGCTTATGCGATGAACAACGGAATCTATCCTATCACCGGATACGACAAATCGGGAGAACCGGTGATCGATGAAAAATCGGAATATCCAACAGATGAATTAGTAAAAGAAAACTGGACTTACCCTGCATGGGGAGGAGTAGCGGCATATAATGTAAACCTGCCTGTAATGTTTAAGGACAGAGAACCGCGTTTCTACGTAAACGTATTCTTCAGTGGATTAACCTGGATACACGGAAATGGGAGAACACTGATTTCTTTCGCAAAAGGGGGTAACAGCAATAAATCTCACGACTATACCAAATCAGGATATATGGTTAATCGTTTTTACGATCATAGGGAAAATTCAGCACAAGGAAATTGGGGCAACATTACATTTCCCACATTCCGTTTGGCTGAGATGTACCTTAATTTCATCGAAGCAACTTTAGAATGCAAGAAGAACGGAATCAATACAGGTTACGAAAACCAGGCAATGGAAGTTTGGGATGACTTACGCGACCGAGCCGGTTTACCTTCCATTTTGGAAGTATATCCCGGTGCTACTACCGAAAAGTTGATTGAACTGTGCCGCCAGGAGCGTCGCGTAGAAATGTCTTTCGAAAGTCAACGCTTCTTCGATACCCGCACCTGGATGATTGCCACTACTGTCAATAACGGCTCTATGTATGGTATGAATGCGAGTTTCCCCATAGAAGATGGAAAACCGAACGAAACGCCTGATGGATTCTGGGAAAGAACAGTGTTCGAGAATCGCGTATTCAGAGATAAGCATTATCTTTTCCCCTTCGCTCAAAGAGAACTGGATAGAAACAAATTGTTAACTCAAAATTATGGGTGGTAATGTTATGAAGTTTATATTACTCTAATAAAAATACATATGAAAAAAAATCTATTATATACAATACTCCTGGCTGGGGGATTATTGACATTTGCTGTCTCCTGTGAGGATAATAAAAAAGAATTCTTAGATGACTTTTCTACTATACTTGGTTTCCGCAACAATGGCGAACAGAAACTAACTCTTTACAGAACCGGTGAGAATTTCACAACTAAAGCCGTTGTAAATAAAGGCGGTAGTAATTTGAAGACTACTACTAAAGCAAGCATCAGCGTACTAGATGCAAGTCAGTTAGAAATTTATAATACAGAAAATCACACTTCGTATAAAATGCTTCCCGCTTCTTGCTATGAGATTTTGGGTAATACTTCTTTTGACTTTTCAAGAGATGATTTGTATAAAACACTGGATATCGAACTGAAAACAGATGAAATATACCAGTTAACGGGAGAAAACATTCATGTATTGCCACTAGCCTTGTCATCTCCTACCGATTCGGTAAACAGCATCAACAATATTGTTTTGTTTAACCCCACAGTGCTTATCCCGAAATTATTCTTTGAGCAAACAGGCTATGTGCGATCTTCTTTTGAGGATGGTGGAGAAACTGAAAAGAATTTTGAGTTAGGCATCTCCTTGCCTACTGAAAACAAATGGAATTTTACCTGCACAGTTGAGATAGACGAAGCCTTGGTTAACGAATACAATGCCAAGAACGGGTTAAACTATTCGGTTTTACCGGAAGAAGATTATCAACTTTCCGGAGATGGTGTTGTTACTTTCACTCCGGAAAATAAGTTAACATCTAAGTTGGATATCAAGGTTTCGAGCCAGTCGCTAAAATACGGGAACTATGTATTGCCTATCCGGCTGGTTGATTCATCGAAAGAAGAATTTGAAATAGATGAAGATAAGAATACTTGCCTCTATGGCATTTCGTATGTGCCTGAGGCATCTGCTCTCCAGCCGATAACGCTGAAAACAGATATGCTTACTTCTAATGCAGTAGAACCATCGGAAGGTTCTTTGGCAAATTTATTGGATGGAGATAAAACAACTTATTTCCATTCGGCCTGGAGTGTAGCAGTTGATGGTGATCATTATCTACAGGTTAATCTTGAAAAACCGATTACAGCATTCAGCTTTACCTATACGGGTCGTAGCTCGGGTAGCGCGGGTAATCCTGCAAACATTATACTCATGGGTAGCATGGACGGGGTAGAGTACTTTAAGATCGACCAGATTGCTGATGGACTGCCAACTGCGACAGCCGGTGTATATTCATCTCCAGTATTTGTGTCTCCGGAATTTAAACATCTACGGATAGTTGTTACAAAGAACCAGTCGGGTGGTGCATATTTTGTATTCAGCGAGTTTGGTATGAAGGGCATATAATTTTATTAATAAAAGCAGGGCAAACGTTGGTGTTTGCCCTGCAAAATAACTGCTTTGTTAACCATAACCTATAATCTAATCTTTATGAGCTATCCCAAACTATCTTTATTAAAACTGCTCTTTACCATTTGTATACTATGCTATATACTTTCTTGCAGTGACGACAACAAACCCCAAACTATCGGTATATTCGAAATAGCAGAAACACATCTAATCCAGAATGTAAAACAAGAAGAAACACTTATTACTATCCCTGTAAAAACGAATCTAAGTATTGAAGAGTGGGCTATGGAATCGGGAGCTGACTGGTGCGTTGCTGCAAAATCAGTGAATGGTGAATCTATTAAACTATCTGTTAAAGCAAGTGGTGAAGTTGATGTGCGCAATACTGAGGTTACTGTAAAATCATCGTTAAACAGTTATATCATAAAAATCAATCAGTTGGGATACGGACCAGCCATTCTTCTGAAAGATGAAAAAGTAACTATCGGCTCGGAAGGCGGTGAGGTAGGCGTAGTTGTAACTACCAATATAAAATATAATTATAACCTGAGCGAATCATCAGAATGGGTTACCGCCCAGGCATCTGCCCGCGGAATGGAAGAGTATAATCACCGTTTTCATGTTATTGCCAATCCCGGATATGCTGATCGCGAAGCGATACTCACATTTACGGGTAAAACCGTAACCGAAGTTACAGCAGAATGCCATATAATTCAGGAAGCTAAGCCATCAGGCGTTTCGGATGTTGAATCTGAAGGTGATATACTTATTAAACCAACCGGAGGGATAGCCAGTCAGTGGCAGCCGGGGTCGGGCATTGAGCATACTTTTGACGGCAAAACGGATACCGATCCTCATTATCATTCATTGTGGAACAACGCCTACGATTTTCCTATTACGCTGGAATACACCTTCAGTGGCGAAAATATAATTGATTATTTTATATACCATACACGTTCCGGAAATGGAAATTTCGGAAAGTTTAAAGTATATACCGCTACGGCAGAAGAGACTGAGTATCTTTTACAAGGTGAGTTTGATTTCAAAATGCGGAATAATGCCAGTAAAACAGCTTTGGAAAAACCAGTAAAGGCAACCCGCGTAAAATTTGAAATATTAAGCGGTCTCTCCGGATTTGCCAGTTGCGCCGAAATGCAGTTCTTTAGTAAGAGCACAGATAATAAACTCGAAAACCAGTTGTTAGCGGTTTTTACAGACTTATCGTGTACGGAGGTTAGAACCGAAATCAGTGATAAAGAAATTAACTCCCTGCCGGGATATTTTGCACGCATAGCAGTTGAGCTGCGGGATAACCGGTATAATGAATTTGAGAAACCTTTCCGTATCCGTGACTATGCTCCGTATAGTGATGTAGAAGAGTGGTCGAAAAAAAATGTAACAAAGAAGTACAGCAATCTGGATAATCCTACAGGCATATATGCCGAAAAAAACGACTCTATTGTAGTGCTGATAGGAGACACACATGGTTGTAACATCTCACTGCAATCAATTTCCGGTACAGAAACCGATGGAGACACTTATTTCTTACGGGAAGGAGTTAACAAGATTGGTATACAAAATACAGGTATGCTTTTTATAATGTATACAGCAGATTTAGGTTTGCCCGCAGCAAAACCAATCCGTATTCATATTCCTCCCGGAAGCGGTATGGTTGATGGATTTTTCGATCTCAAAGAACATAAAACAGACCAAGTATACGCGGAGCTTATAAACAAAGCAAAATATAAATACTTCATAGTACGTGGAGAATGTATACTATTCAATTTTGAGCGGTCAATTCTGCGCGAAACCGCGCCAATAGGTATTTTATCTGCCATAGAATTATGGGATAATATAATCCGCTGGGAACATGAAATTATGGGGATTGATGATTTATATCCTGCAAAATTTAATAATCACTTGCGCGCCATAACCATTGCCCCTGAAGACGGATTTATGTGGGCCAGTGATTACCGGATAGCTTTTGCATATACCACATTGCATAACATATTGATGTATGAGAGTGTGATAAAGGCTCGTGATAATATATGGGGGCCTGCGCATGAAATCGGACATTTACACCAACGCGCTATCAATTGGCCAGGATGTTCGGAATCATCTAATAATCTGTTTTCTAATTACGCCGTTTACAAACTTGGCAAATTCTGTTCTCGCGGAAGTGAACTCAGTGAACTGGCACGGGTACGATTTGTAGAAAAACTACCCTGGTGTATCTTTACCGGAAACCCTGATGAGGAACATACCGAATTGCATATGCGTATGAACTGGCAATTATGGTGTTATTACCACGGCTGCGGTTACAATACTAACTTTTTTCCAACTCTCTTCAAACTCCTGCGTGAAGACCGTTTGGAAAATTGTGATGCCGGAACGGCTCAACTTAAATATGCCAAACTGGCGTCTCAGGCAGCAAACGAAGATTTAAGCGATTTCTTTGAAATGTGGGGTTTCTTACAACCCGTAGATGCAGTAATAGATCAATATGGTAAGTTTACTTATAAAGTAACGGAAGGCATGATACAATCGGCCAGAAATTATATGTCAAAATTCCCAGCACCTAAGCATGCTTTTTATTATCTGGAAGATCGTAGAACCGGAGATCCCGGTGCGGAAGACTATCAACTGGGGAACATTGGACATATTAGTCAATTTAAAAAACCGGGGCAGATAACAAAAAATATTACTTACAGCATATCGGGGCAATCAGTAGCAATAAACAATGGAGATGAAGCCGTAGCTTTTGAAATAAGGAAGCAGGGGAAGATTATCTATTTTTCTAATTCTTATATATTTAATGTACCAACATCTATCCCAATAAATGGAGCGGATATTTATGCCGTACAGGCTGATGGAAAAAGAATAATACTAAAAAAACAATAACTGCACTCTCATAAAACATCTTTTATGATGAAATATAAAGTGGATTTAGGTGAAATTAAGTTATCAATTTCGGCCTAAATCCACTTTTCACATCTATTCATCCGATTTTTTTTTAATATATTTGCACATCATTGAGTACAACTAAAAATGAAGGAAAAGGAACTCATTTCACAACTCAGGAGAGGTGATAAAGACGCGTTTTCGCAGCTCTATCATCAATATTGGGCCAAAGTATATAATTTCGGCAGATTATACATCACATCCGAAAATGAGATAGAGGAAGTTGTGCAGGAGGTTTTTGTAAAAGTATGGGAAGCAAGGGAAACTGTTCGGGAGGATGGAAACTTTAAAGGCTTTCTGTTTATAGTCACAAGAAATACAATATTCACCAATTCGAGAAAACATTTCAATGAAGAATATTATAAATTATCTGTACTGAATGCGATAGATGAAGCATCTAATGAATTGGAAGAAGAAATTGACGCTAAAGATCTATTGGAATACTTAAGTTCTCTTCTGGCAGAATTACCACCACGGCGACAAGAAATATTCCACCTCAGCAGGAAAGAACATCTTACCTACAAAGAAATTGCTGCAAAACTCAATATCAGTGAAAAAACTGTTGAACGCCATATTAATGAAGCCCTCAAATACCTCAGAAAGAACATAAAATTATATTTCATCTTTTTTACTCTAATTTAAGACCGGAAATAAATTATATGTAATAACAAGGATGTTATATATATTAGAAAGAAAAGATTATTCAACAATAAAGGCGTAAAATCGCTTTTTGTACATTATATTTGCATCAACTACCAGAATCATGATTATATGAAAGAGATTAGATTAGAGAATTTTAGATGTTATACAAGTCAGGTAATAAGATATAAATCCGGAATAAATCTATTAATTGGAGATAATGCTAGTGGAAAGACTTCAATACTAAAAGCTTGCCGATATGTTCTTAGTGCTTTTTTTTCGGGTTTCAGTGATGAAAACACAAAATGGATAAGTCCGGATATTGATGATTTTACAATAATTGAAAAAGATGGAATAGTTTTGCCCGAAAAGCCAATTGTGTTGAGTTTTACAATTGATGAAGACATGTATAAACCAGTTTCTTATAAAGATATTTTTTTCAATCCTGCATGTTATGGAGAATATCAATTAAGAAAAAACACCAAAAAAAATAGTCGTTCTCTAATTTCGGGTATAAAACACTATCGAGATTATGCCAAATTATTATATAGTAATTTTATAGATGGTGAGCATGGACAGGTTTATCCCCTTCCACTTTTCGCTGGGTTTACAACAGAAGATATACATGCATCACGAAAAATAGATTCTGCAAAGTTTCAATCATATGCTCAAAAATCATCTTTTGGATATTACGAATGTTTAAGTGGAGAAAGATTTTTTCCTTATTGGATAAATCGTTTATTAATCCTAGAAGAAGGGGGTAAGAATAAACAGGAAGTAGAGATTGTTAAAAATGCTATCATTTCCGCCTTAGGAGTAAACGGCTGTAATATTATTGATGATATGCAAATTCGTCCTAATCAAAAAAAAGTATATTAGAGTTAATGTAAATTAGATTTTTTATATTCCGTGTACGTGCGTACCTTTGTGCGATGAAATATACCGAACATCAAAATAACGCCA
>DAIMFE010000045.1:0-24124 GCA_036724805.1 Bacteroides sp. | reverse complement strand
GTACCCAGACCCGGGGTCGAACCGGGATGGAAGTGAATCCACTGGTGTTTGAGACCAGCGCGTCTACCGATTCCGCCATCTGGGCTTATTTGCGCTGCAAAGATAGCCGTTTTTTCTAATCCAACAATACTTTTCGGTGAAAAAGAGTAAAAAAAGATAATTAGGCAATCATACTTTTCATATTCGTTTAATAAGTACTATTTTAGCAAAAAATTTTAATACAACTAGTAACATGATGAATAAAAATAACTATTGCGTAATTATGGGAGGCGGAATAGGAAGCCGTTTCTGGCCATTCAGCCGTAAATCATTGCCGAAACAGTTTCTGGATTTCTTCGGAACAGGACGCTCCCTGTTGCAACAAACATTTGATAGGTTCAATAAAATAATTCCCACAGAAAACATTCTGGTAGTTACAAACGAGATGTATGCTGACTTAGTTAAATATCAGCTACCGGAACTGGAAACCGAACAGATATTGCTTGAACCTACCAGAAGAAATACAGCTCCATGTATAGCGTGGGCGTCTTACCATATCCGTGCCCTGAACCCAAACGCGAATATAGTAGTAGCACCTTCGGATCACTTAATCTTAAAAGAAGACGAATTTCTGACCGCTATTGAAAAAGGATTAGAATTTGTTTCCAAATACGACAGACTCCTTACCCTTGGAATAAAACCCAATCGCCCGGAAACAGGCTATGGTTATATTCAAATAGCAGAAAAGGAAGGCGACAATTTCTATAAAGTAAAAACTTTCACTGAAAAGCCCGAAGCAGAGTTAGCCAAAGTTTTTATGGAAAGCGGCGAGTTCTATTGGAACTCAGGCCTTTTCTTATGGAATGTTCAAAGCATAATTAAGGCAGGAGAGGAACTGCTTCCGGAATTAAGCGAAAAACTTCAGGCCGGAAAAGAAATATACGGAACACCGGCCGAAAAAGATTTCATCAACGAACGCTTCTCATCTTGCCCAAATGTATCTATCGATATAGGTGTCATGGAAAAAGCAGATAATGTATATGTTTCTCTTGGTGATTTTGGCTGGTCCGACCTTGGCACATGGGGCTCACTATACGATTTATCTCCAAAAGATGAAAATAATAACGTTGTTTTAAAAGGAGAAGCGCTTACCTATAACAGTAAAAACAATATTTTGGTTTTACCTAAGGGAAAATTAGCTGTTGTTGAAGGGCTGGAAGGTTATCTTGTTTCCGAATCAGAAAACGTACTTCTTATTTGCAAAAAGGACGAAGAGCAAACAATCCGGAAGTATGTAACCGATGCCCAATTAAAGTTTGGGGATGACTTTATTTAGTTAATTATCAATCACCATATACAATAAATTAACGCGGATTAACCAGATTATATCACCATATGTTATGGGTCTGTGTTAATCCGCGTTAACAGCGGTTCAATATATAAAATTATATTATTCTCCCCAAGCGTTACGGATATTTTTCGCAATAGCTTTAAACTCTTCCGGGGATAATTTGAGTTTAGGATTCGAAAATAGCAGATCCGACTCTTTATTAATAGGGATTAAATGAACATGGGCGTGAGGAACTTCCAACCCAATTACCGCCACCCCTATTCTCTTACAAGGAATTGCTTTTTCGATTGCTTTGGCTACTTTTTTAGCAAAAACATGCATTTCTGCTAACTCCTCATCTTCAATATCAAATATATAGTCTATTTCCCGCTTAGGGATAACTAGTGTATGCCCTTTAACCAGGGGATTGATATCGAGGAATGCGTAAAACTTTTCGCTTTCGGCTATTTTGTAACTTGGAATTTCGCCTGCAACGATTTTACTGAATATTGTAGCCATATTATATGATTTAAATGGATATACTCACTACTTCCAGACTAACCTTTCCCTGAGGGACTTGTATTTCAGCAACATCACCTACTTTCTTACCCAGTAATCCTCTGGCAATAGGGGTACTTACAGAAATCTTTCCTTCTTTAAGATTAGCTTCACTTTCAGATACAATGGTATAAGTCATTTTCATACCATTCACTAAATTCTTTAATTCTACTTTATTGAGAATTTGTATCGCCTTAGTTTGCAGTTTCGATTCATCAATTATCTTAGCTTCACCAATTACGGCTTTCAGCTTATTAATTTTCATTTCCAAAAGCGCCTGTGCTTCTTTAGCAGCATCGTACTCTGCATTCTCGGACAAATCACCTTTGTCGCGTGCCTCTGCAATTTGCCTGGAGATTTCCGGTCGGTTCACAGTTTCAAGTATTCTCAATTCTTCTACTAACTTTTTGTAGCCTTCTTCAGACATATAAGCCATGTTTATTCCTCCTTTTTAAATTAAACGGTCTATATAAAACAAAAAAGAATTCCAACATGCAGACATGCTGGAACCCTCTCTTTATTTCCTTTTGCAAAGATATGTCTTTAATTAATATGCGTCAAGTTTAAAAAGGCTGTTATGTAACATGTTTATCAAAAATTCCGGCTTAAAGTAAGGATTTTACGGTTGCATCCAGATCTTTTATGTCTTCTCCACGCTTGTATAATTCGTTCTTCCTGTTGATTAGGAAGTAAGCCGGCAATTGCTGAATGTTATACAAATTCAGAGTGGAAGAGTAAATACCCTGTGGATCTCTTACACAAATCCATGGTAGATTATGGGCAGATGTCTTCCAGAAATGTTCATCCCCATCGCAAGAGATTTGATATATTACCAATCCTTGATCCGAGTATTTATTGTATAAATCGCGAAGCATGAAATTATGTTCCGGAGAGATAGGGCTTTGATAAACAGTAAAATCAAGCAACACTACTTTACCGGCTAAATCAGTGAGCTTATGGGTATTGCCTTTAAGATCTTTCAATGCAATATCAATTACTCCTGCTTCAATAACTTCAATTTCTCTTACCTCCGATGAGGAAGTTTCACGCGGTGTACGTGTATTCTTCATACCTTTTATTACAAGATTATAAAGATTTTTGGTACGCTCCGCATGAGGAAACGAATTTTCCAGACTGGTTGCTACCGCAGCAAAACTTTTTATATCATCCTTGTTATTCAATGGATCGAATATTAAATAATTATTCATACGCTGAAATAGAGCAAAATACGCTGCGGCAGTATTAGGAGCCGAATAGATATATTTAATCTTCACTTCATTCTTATAAGCATTGATCAAAGAATTCAAACTATCTTCAAAAGTTTGATTCGTAAATCTGTTTCCCCTTGCCGATTGCATCAAAGCATTTACATCATTTTGAAGTTTAATCTGCTTTAACGTAAGCTCCTTGATTTTTTCGCTATTGGCCGATCCTTCTACCTTATATGCGGTTTCGAAATTATCGAAAGAAGCCTTAATAGTTACTGTTTCTGTACTATCAATAGAGAAGTTTATAATTTTATTATCAATACGTAATCTGTAAAATTCGGGAGATTGGGGACGTTGGCTTTTAAAAGAATAATTACCCTCTTTCTTTAACTTTACTGAGTCCAACCTAACTACTCCGCCAATCCGTGAGGCTTCAAGATAAATCTTCTTGCCTTCAGCATCGGCAATCTCACCAGTAACTATAAATTTAGGACCTGTATCGCATGCACTCAACAATAGGATAACAAAGGCAAAAAAGAAAAAATTTCTCATATTGTGCGTTTTATTTAATGTGCAAATATAAGCGTTTTCGGTTTTAGTCAAAGCATTTATTTGCTTCTTAGTATAAAAAAGAATATTTTTATTATCTTTGCTCGAATTTTTTGAAGAAAAATAGATAAAACATTTTTTATGATTAACCCAATTGTTAAGACGATCGAGTTGGGAGATGGCAGAACCATTACACTCGAAACCGGGAAATTGGCAAAGCAAGCAGATGGCTCTGTTATGTTGCGTATGGGAAATACGATGCTATTAGCCACTGTGGTTGCCGCAAAAGACGCAGTTCCCGGAACAGATTTTATGCCGCTTCAGGTAGAGTATAAAGAAAAATTCGCCGCTTTTGGCCGTTTCCCTGGCGGATTTACAAAAAGAGAAGGAAGAGCATCCGATTACGAAATCCTTACCAGCCGCTTAGTCGACAGAGCTCTACGCCCACTTTTCCCCGACAATTATCACGCAGACGTTTTTGTAAATATAATCCTTTATTCAGCTGATGGGGTTGATATGCCAGATGCTTTGGCAGGATTAGCCGCATCTGCAGCCCTAGCTGTTTCTGATATACCATTTAACGGACCTATTTCTGAAGTTCGCGTAGCTCGTATTAATGGTAATTTCGTTATCAACCCAACCTTCATTCAGCTTGAAGAAGCCGATATGGACATCATGGTAGCCGCTACTTATGATAACATCATGATGGTGGAAGGCGAAATGAAAGAAGTTTCGGAAGCCGAACTGCTTGAAGCCATGAAAGTTGCGCACGAAGCAATTAAAGTTCATTGTAAAGCTCAATTAGAACTTACCGAAATGGTTGGTAAAACAGTGAAACGCGAATACAACCATGAGGTAAACGATGAGGAACTTCGCGAAAGAGTACACAAAGAATGCTATGATAAAGTTTACGCTATAGCCGCTTCGGGCAATGCAAACAAGCACGAACGCCATGACAACTTCGTAGCAATTCGCGATGAATTTAAAACACAGTTCACAGAAGAAGAACTGGCAGAAAAAGGTGCTTTGATTGATCGCTATTACCATGATGTGGAAAAAGAAGCAATGCGTCGTTGCATCCTCGATGAAGGCAAACGCCTCGATGGCCGCCAAACTACAGAAATTCGCCCGATATGGTGCGAAGTAGACTATCTGCCGGGACCACATGGATCTGCTATTTTTACCCGTGGCGAAACTCAATCTCTAACCTCGGTTACATTAGGTACCAAACTTGATGAAAAGATAATCGACGATGTTCTTTTGCATGGTAAAGAACGCTTCTTGCTACATTATAACTTCCCACCTTTCTCTACAGGTGAAGCAAGACCGCAACGCGCTGTTGGTCGTCGTGAAATTGGTCATGGCAACCTGGCTCACAGAGCTTTAAAGAGAGTTATTCCTGAAGACTTCCCTTACGTAGTTCGCGTTGTTTCTGATATTCTCGAATCAAACGGTTCATCTTCAATGGCAACTGTTTGCGCAGGTACGCTGGCATTGATGGATGCCGGTGTTCAGATAACAAAACCCGTTTCGGGTATTGCCATGGGACTTATCAAAAACGCCGGAGAAGAAAAATATGCTGTACTTTCTGACATTCTTGGCGATGAAGACCACTTGGGTGACATGGACTTTAAGGTTACCGGAACAAAAGATGGTATCACTGCCACTCAAATGGATATCAAGGTGGACGGACTTTCGTTCGAAATTCTTGAACGCGCGTTGAATCAGGCAAAAGAAGGACGTATGCACATTTTAGGTAAGATTACCGAAACAATGCCTGCACCTCGTACCGATATGAAGGATCATGCACCACGTATCGAAACCATGATTATTCCCAAAGAATTTATCGGAGCAATTATAGGCCCGGGTGGTAAGATTATTCAAGGTATGCAGGAAGACACCGGTACTATAATCACTATCGAAGAAATTAATGGAACCGGAAGAATTGAAATCTCAGGAACTAATAAAACAAGCATCGATGCTGCTGTACGTTTAATTAAGGGTATAGTTGCTATTCCGGAAATAGGCGAGGTGTATCCCGGCAAAGTACGTTCGGTTATGCCTTATGGCGTGTTTGTTGAATTTCTTCCCGGCAAAGATGGCTTGCTGCACATCTCTGAAATAGACTGGAAACGATTCGAAAAGATTGAAGATACAGGTATTAAGGAAGGCGACACGATTGATGTGAAATTACTTGATATCGACCCGAAAACAGGTAAGTTTAAACTTTCAAGAAAGGTTTTACTTCCTCGCCCCGAAAAACAATAAGTGAATGTTTATCTTGATGAGAATAAAGGAGAATGAAACGAATCATTCTCCTTTTTAATTATATAGCTTGATTGGCGTTTGAGAACAAGTTCAATTAATAGTTATCTCGCAAAGAAGTGATTTTGAGTTGCTTTTCAAACTCACCCTGTGATAAACCCGTGCTCACCTCCTTAACCACAGTTTCTCCCGGAAGAATATCGAAATAATTATCTGCAAAGAAATTATCAATTCCATTAATTGACATAAATACCGCACGGGCAAATTTGTTGCTTGTTAATGAAACCTCGAAACCATCCTTTATCGGCTTTACCGCATGGGTAATTACTGCTTTTGGATAATTCATTTCTTTCTGTTTCACCAAAAAGTAATTGTTCGAATAAGTTTCATTTCCCACAGTTAGTTTTGTACAGATAACGATATCAGAAGCAGGTAAATCATTCAACAACTTTTCTTTGCTTATTGACCATACATTTGAACTCGCATTCGCAGGGATCTTTACCGACTTATTATAATTACCCACTGTTTCACCGGTAAGTTTCAATACTTTTACTTCTAACGCTCCTTTCGCATTCTTTAGTCTGTCCGATACGATAAATACATTCACCTGATCATCCTTTAAGATAGGCGATACCAGAATATCCTCAAAAGCCTTTCGGGAAAAATAATGTTGAGCTTTCCATCGGCCATAGTAATCCCGGCTCGACCATGAAGCCACGGGCCAGCAATCGTTATGCTGCCAGAAAAGCGTTCCCATACAATACGGCATATCCCGCCTGTGAGCTTCAATAGCTGTTTTTATCGCATCGCCTTGTAATACCTGATTCATATATAAGAACGATTCAAAATCTTTAGGTTGCTGATATTCATTCAGCAGATAAGATTCGATGAGTTTATTTGCATGGTCTCCGCCACGCTGATGAGACATCATTACGTCCGAATAGATATCATGATCGCGCTTTTCGGGGGCATATTTCAGCACCGACTGATATTCTGGAAATGATTGAAAACCATATTCGGAGAAGAAGCGGGCACGAGTAATGTTATAATCTGTGATAGGGGCTTTTGCATGCCAAACGCCCCAGTAATGGCCATCGCCATTAGGATTCCACAATGGTTGACCGGATTCACAGCGCTGATCCGGATCTCCCCCATAAGGCGAAGAAGGAAGGTAGAATGCGGTTGCATCGTACTGGCTTACCACTTCGGGCAGCACGCCATGAAATACATCTTTATAATCCTTACGCAATTCATCCAGAACGCCCAGTTCTTTATATTTCTTCATCCATCCCCAGTTAAACCATGCGGTATGCATTTCATTATTACCACACCATATAGCAATTGAAGGATGATTGCGTAAACGAATAACGTTGTCGATAGCTTCCCGACGAATGTTTTCTAACATATCAGGATTCATGGGGTAAGTATTACAGGCAAACATAAAATCCTGCCACACCATGATGCCGTATTTATCGCATAATTCATAAAAGATATCTTCTTCATAAGTACCGCCTCCCCAAATACGAAGCATATTCATGTTGGCATTAACTGCATCCAAGATTGTTTTTTCGTATTTTTCATCAGTCACACGGGGTAAAAAATTATCCTGTGGTATGTAATTGGCGCCCTTAGCAAATACGCTAACACCATTCAGTTCGAAATAGAAACTATGTCCATCGGCATCTTTTTCGTTGATAACTTTTAAACTCCGGATGCCTATACTTTCTACTTTAGAATCTGCAATATCGCCATCAACAGTAATTGTAGTTTTAAAAGGGTACAGGTGAGCCTCTCCTAAACCGCGCGACCACCAGAGTTTTGGGTTATTAATAACCAAATCATTCTCAATAAGGTTAACCCCTTTCTTTAATTGAACCTTCTTCGACCATGTGTTTTTAATTCCTTCTGCCTGAATAGTAACCGTAGCATTGCAATCCTTATCGGCAATAACCTGTACTTTCGCGTTGATATCAGCCTTGCGAGCCGTAACGTTTTTTTGTACATAATGAACATTATCTATACGGGCATTACTCCAAGCCAGAAGATAAACCGGGCGCCAGATGCCACTGGTAACAAGACGCGGCCCCCAGTCCCACCCATAATGATAGCCGGCTTTTCGGGCAAATATACTTACTTTTTTATCCAATATTCCGCCATTTTCCGACTGATCGTTGCCTGCCTCAACAGGATATTTCAACGCATCAAACTTTGGCAGATCTATTTTTATTGGAGAGTGAAAATATACTTTTAACTGATTATCTCCTTGTTTCAACACTTTCTTTGCATCTATTTGCCATGTGCGGAACATATTATTTGCAGATAAAACTTTCTCTTCGTTTACATATACATCGGCATAAGTATCGAGCCCCTCGAATATCAACAGGATATTATTACGATTAATAAGATCGGCAGAAACATTGAAAGTGGTTTCATATATCCAGTCTTCTTTATCAATCCATTGAACTCCTTTTTCGTTTAGTCGATAGAATGGATCTTCAATGAGCTCATTATCAATTAAATCTGTATGTACAACACCGGGCACGGTTGCGGGATACCAATTATTGAGCCTTGCCTGTTTGAACTTCCACCCATCATTCAGTTCCTTTTTTAACGGAGTAGCAGCCAGCAGAGAGCCACACATAAATGAGAAAGCCATAAATGCTGCGATTTTAGTTTTTTTCATGTTTTATTAGAGTTTCTAAGTATTTAAGTTTTCACAGTCAAAATTACAAAAAAAGAATTTCACGAGCAAACCCCCATCAAAGCCTTCCGGCTTTTGGCTTCTTCACTATTTCGCTTGCATCCTTCTGTAATCTTTTTAGTTTGAATTTTCGAATAAGTCAGCTCTATTGTCTGTCTGTTTTCTCTCAAATGCGCGTTGCATTTTCAAATTAGCAACGCGCATTTGAGAATTAGCAACGTGCTGTTGAGACAAATGCAACGTGCTGTTGAGAGAAATGCAACGCGCATTTGAGAGAAAAGAAACTTTGTTTTTGGATTAAAAAGCCCTGAAACAATTGAGTTGATTATATTCCAACTTTGGCGTTTCAAACATTTAAACATCCTATTAGTCATTTTTATGACATAAAGTATTTGATTCCTAAGAATTTATTTGTTATTTTGCTAAACAATTAAGTCTGCTTTGCAAATTCACAAACATTGCATCAATTACATAACAATTGATTTGATTGTCAATCAAACAAAGCATGCGCTATAAAATATATTCATATGGATAATCAAACATTACCTTCCGTTAATCAGCGAATAAAGGACCTGATTAACAAAGAAACAAATGGGAATAAGGCTAAATTTTCAAGAGTGCTTGGATATTCCAGCCCGCAAAAATTAAACAGATTGTTTATGATAGACGCTCGTACCGGCAAATTTCCGCAGCCTTCGGCCACTATTCTTAAAGATATATCGAATGCGTTTGGCGTGCGCATGGATTGGCTAATGCTGGGTAAAGAAAAGGCTACGGCAGAAGAAAAACCGGCAGAAGAAACTGAATCTACTGAAGAAAACAGATCGGTAACGCTCGATGCTTCAATTATGAATCCTAAAGTTATTTACATTCCTTTAGTAAACCAGTATGCATACGGGGGGTACGTTTATGGATATGAGAATGACACTTATCTGGATCAACTTCCACGAATTCCGTTTATCGCCGATTACGAAGGAAAGGGCAACTACCTGGCTTTCGAAGTGAGAGGAGATAGCATGGACGATGGTACAGATGAAAGCTACAAAGAGGGAGATAGAATTCTTTGTAGGGAAGTTGGCCGGCACCTTTGGGCACAATCTAAATTGCATCATAAAAAATGGGATTTTGTTATTGTACATGAAGATGGTATTCTGTTAAAAAGAATCATTGATCATGATGTAGAAAACCATACCATCACCATCCATTCTCTAAATGACTTTTACCCTGATAAGGTGATAGATCTTGCAGAAGTAGCACAGATATTTAACGTGGTTGAATCTGTTAGACCACGCAGAAGATAACAACACAAAAGGTGGTTTTAACTTAAATCAACTCTCTATATACAACACAAGTATTTCACAATTCAAATTACATTTTAACAACTAAACATTAGCGTATTATGAAGAAACTCTTATTCCTCGCTTTAGCATTGGTCGTATTTACAATTCAGGCATGCGATGACATCGAAGACTATAAAAAAGGAAAAGAAAATCTACCGGAAGAGATGCCGGAAACCTTACCGGAGAAATTCACCAAAGTAGGCGTAGTAACCCAGGCAGAAATATTTAATATTGAAGGAAATCTTTCCGGTAATATTCAGGTATTAGACTTTGTTGCCAGGTATCATGGCTTTTCTGCCAAATCTACAGGTGTATCTACCGATAGAACGATGATGACCGTGCCATTCAGCAAGAACTATACATTGTTACATTTCCCCGCTGATCCACCACAAAATTTAATGCGAAATATTACGCTAGATTTCCCTAAGGGGTTTAGAATAAGTGATAAAGCAGCACAAACAATTGCTTTTACCGAAATAGCATATTGTTCGGACGAGCATAAAACCCGTGTTGTTGGAAATTTCCAACAAATCAAAACAAATGGAGTTCTTCGTTATGAAGCCGAATATATTTATTGCGACAGACCTGTAAAAGTTACCGGTACGGCAAGAGATTGGTGGCACAATAGAACCTCTTATAATTTGAGCATGCATAAAGGTTGGAATTTGGTTATCAGAAAGGAAGATCACAGCGATCCGAATGCGATGATTGTTACAATCAGCAATGACATGCCCGATGGAATGGTGTGGTTTTATAATACCTGGATAGGCCGCAGATAAGCAATAAAGAAAAGCCAACAATATCACATAGATG
Source organism: Bacteroides sp. (assembly GCA_036724805.1). Taxonomy (GTDB): domain Bacteria; phylum Bacteroidota; class Bacteroidia; order Bacteroidales; family Bacteroidaceae; genus Bacteroides. The sequence continues at coordinate 13,381 of DAIMFE010000045.1, read as the reverse complement.
CTGCTGGCTTTTTCTTGAGTTAATTATTTTGATATAGGGAATCCCGCTAAGACTTATATTCCAATGTGAGTTAAAGGGAGTGCAAATGTATATTAAATTCTTCAAACTTAAGCATTTTATGTATTTAATTTTTATTTAATTATATAAGTTAAGGCTTTTGAGGCAGTTTATTACAAGGCATCTACACGTCTATTTAGCGCTATTTTCCAGCTTCAACAACCAACAAATCAAGCTATTAATAATTTTTAATTGTATGGAATATTTCCAATTTGCCCACCCCTACACCATGCGGCATCGCAACCTCTCTCCGCCCTGCATAGCGTCAATGATAAATAGAAACTTTTCATTTATCTCCATGCAGATTTAAATACACTAAAAAAGCCCTCTGCAAATCTATAATTTACAGAGGGCTAAACTTCCTTTTTTCGTTGTCCTACCAGGATTCGAACCTAGACAAACAGAACCAAAACCTGTTGTGCTACCATTACACCATAGGACAAAGTTCCACCGCTTTCGTTAAAAAGCGGTGCAAAGATAGGAGTCAAAGTTTATATTTGCAAATATTTCATTGCATTTTTTACTTAGCTATAATTAAATAGTAGTTTTTCTTTCCGCGCTGCACAAGTAAGTACTTACCATTGAGCAAATTACCTGTAGTGATTACCTGATCGAATGCTTCCAATTTTTCTTTGTTCAACGAAACACCGCCTCCCTGAACCATCTTCCGCATTTCTCCTTTCGATGCAAAAACAGCAGCGCTATCAACAAGAAGATCAACAACTTTGATACCTGCGCTTAGTTCGTCTTTTGATATTTCGAACTGTGGTACTCCTTCGAATACGGCAAGCAACGTATCTTCGTCTAGCTTTCTAAGCGCTTCCGAAGTTGCATTACCAAACAAGATTCCCGAAGCCTCAACAGCTGCGTTATAATCTTCTTCGGAGTGAACCATTACGGTGATTTCCTTCGCCAAACGTTTCTGCAACGCACGCAGATGTGGAGCTTCTGCCTGTTCGGCTTCAAGCGATGCTATTTCTTCTTTACCTAAAGCTGTGAATATGCGGATAAACTTAGCGGCATCCGCATCACTTACATTCAACCAAAACTGGTAGAATTTGTAAGGAGAAGTATAACGAGGATCCAACCACACATTACCGGATTCGGTTTTACCGAACTTACCACCATCCGCCTTAGTTATCAGCGGGCAAACGAGGGCAAAAGCTTCGGTTTCAGATCCCAATTGACGGCGGATAAGTTCGGTTCCGGTAGTAATATTCCCCCACTGATCCGATCCACCCATTTGCAGGCGAACACCTTCGTTCTGATATAAATATAAATAATCGTATCCCTGTAGAAGTTGATAAGAAAACTCTGTAAAAGAGAGTCCTACACTTGATTCGGCATTCAAACGTTTCTTTACCGAATCTTTAGACATCATATAATTTACTGTGATGTGCTTTCCGATGTCACGGATAAAATTCAGGAACGAATAATCCTTCATCCAGTCGTAGTTGTTTACCAACTTTGCTGCATTGGGAGCATCAGAGTCGAAGTCGAGAAACTTCGCCAACTGTTTCTTAATACTGTCCTGATTGTGACGGAGAGTGGCTTCATCTAAGAGGTTACGTTCGGCCGACTTCAGTGATGGGTCACCAATCATACCGGTTGCTCCCCCAATCAAAGCGATAGGACGATGCCCTGCTCTTTGAAAATGTTTCAATATCATTACGCTCACCAAATGGCCAATATGTAATGAATCAGCAGTCGGGTCGAAACCGATGTAAGCAGAAGTCATTCCCTTTTGTAACTGTTCTTCTGTACCGGGCATCATGTCATGAATCATGCCCCTCCATCTTAATTCTTCTACAAAATTCATCGAATGATTTATAAATTAAAAGTTTACGGGGGACAAAAGTACGATTTTAGAATGAAGATAAAAAGAAGAGGATGGATATTTTCATCGATTTCAACAATAACAAACCACCTCTCTACTAGTTACTACTCTACCAGCGCAAAGTCAAGTTGTTTTTTCTCCAGATTTGCTTTGGCAACCTTAACTGTTATTTCATCGCCTAAGTTATAGGTACGATGTTTTCTGCGCCCGCGTAAACAATAATTCTTTTCATCGAACTCGTAGTAGTCATCATCAAGATCGCGAACAGGAATCATCCCTTCGCACTTGTTCTCCTTAAGTTCAACATACAGTCCCCATTCCGTTACGCCGGAAATAACGCCATCGTATATCTTGCCGATCTTATCCATCATAAACTCAACCTGTTTATACTTGATAGATGCACGCTCGGCACTGGCCGCGATTTGTTCCATATTGGAGCTGTGATCGCAGAGATCTTCATACTTAACAGCCGAAACACTGCGCCCGCCTTCATCGAGGTATTTGGTTAATAATCGGTGAACCATCATATCGGGATAACGGCGTATAGGAGAGGTGAAGTGCGCATAGTACTCGAATGCCAGCCCATAGTGACCAATATTATGCACCGAATAACGCGCCTTCTGCATAGAACGTATAGATACTGTTTCGATAAGATTCTCTTCCTTTTTTCCCTGAATATCATCCAATAAATGGTTGATAGATTTGGATACATCTGTTTTAGAGCCAGAAGTTCTAATCCGATAGCCAAAGCGGGCGATGAATTGAGATAAGTTATCCAACTTCTCGGGATCGGGTAAATCATGGATACGGTAAGGAAACACTTTCGGTTTCTTGTTCTTAGGAACTTTACCTATTTTCTCGGCAACGGTTTTGTTTGCCAGAAGCATGAACTCTTCAATAAGTTTATTGGCGTCTTTTGCCTCCTTAAAGTACACGCTAATTGGCTTTCCTTTATCATCAATTTCGAACTTCACTTCATATCTATCGAAGTTAATCGCCCCGTTTACAAACCTCTTTTCGCGCAAAGCCTTGGCAATGGTGTTGAGGGTTATAATTTCTTCCTTGTATTCTCCCTCTCCTGTTTCAATAATCTGTTGAGCCTCTTCGTATGTAAATCTTCTGTCCGATTTGATAATTGTATGTACAATCCGGAATTTCTTTACATCTCCTTTCGCGCTAATATCAAAGATAACGGAATAGGTGAGTTTTTCTTCATTCGGCCGCAAGGAACAGATATAGTTGGATAGACGCTCCGGAAGCATCGGAATGGTTCTATCAACCAGATAAACAGATGTAGCACGCTTCTCGCCTTCTCGGTCGATGATTCCGCCTTCTTTCACATAGTGGGTTACATCGGCAATGTGTACGCCCACTTCCCATAAATCGTCTTTCAGTTTACGGATAGAGAGAGCATCATCAAAGTCTTTAGCATCCCGCGGGTCTATAGTGAAGGTGGTTACCTCTCTAAAATCTTCGCGTTTATCTATTTCTTCCTGTAAGATGTTATCAGGTATTTTTTCGGCAGCAGTTTCAACGGCTTTGGGGTAAACATAAGGCAAACCGAACTCTGCAAGAATGGCATGCATCTCGGTGGTGTTATCGCCGGCTACACCCAGAATATCTATTACCTGCCCGATGGGGTTCTTGGCTTTATCGGGCCATTCTACCACCTTAACCACGGCTTTATCCCCGGTTTTGCCTCCTTTGAGTTTTTCTTTGGGGATAAAGATATCGTTCGCCAGTTTATTGCTTTCTGTTACGAGGAAAGCGTAAGATTTGGTAACCTCCAGTGTTCCTATAAAGGTATCGTTGGCACGTTCGATGATTTCAATAACTTCCCCCTCCACATCACGATTTTTCCGTTTGGCAAAGAATACAATGCGTACTTTATCGTTGTTCATAGCATGAGCAGAGTTGCGTTCGGCTATAAATATGGGTTCTCCCCCTTCTTCCGGAGTAAAGAAATTCTTTCCGTTGCTTTTACGGTGAAATATCCCCATGAGCTCTTTGCCGTAGTTGTTGTACCTGAATTTATTATTGTCTACTTCAGTAATATAATCGTCTGCTCGCATCTCATGGAGAATATCTACACAGAGCATTTTCAGTGGGTGAGTGGTTAACTTTAACTCCGAAAAGATATATTTTAGGCTGAATACATCACTTGGCCGCTCCGAAAAAAACAGCATCAGCTTCTCAGCTAATTGTTTTTTATTCATTCTTTTGCCGGCCTTTTTTTCTTTCTTTTTTGCCATAATAAGTGTATCATATTAATTATAATACAAAGTAAACAAATAATTGCATAAAAAGGATTTGTATAGTAAATTTTTAAACGCTGAGTTTAATCCTCCTCTCATCCCTGAAACGCTCGAAGATGGGGAAGATCATTGCAAAGCCGGGAGTGATCTTATTTAATCGGTATTTACCATCTACAATCTCCACAGATGTAATTCTCGCCACCAACAATAAAGGTCAATTCTTGTGCCATTTTATTTAGTTTTTGTTCGTTGTTCTTTTGTGATTTGCCGACAAATATATTGTTTTTGTATGGATATTCATTTATTTGTTATCCGTTTCTTCTTTGTTTTTCTCCTTCATGGTAATAACTATGTCTTTCCGGCCTTCTACTGTCAATTCGCTCATTTCAATATCCTTCTGCTCCGATTCGTATATGCCAATATTGCCCTTCCGATCTATTGATTTAGATATTACCCTTAGTGTATTAGCAATAGGCGATGTTTTGTTCTTTAAATAACTAAATTCTCCTTTTGCATCCGTGTATAATGTATCCGGAATAAATTTATCCTCGGTATACGCGTCTTTATAAATTTCGCCGATAATCATCATAATTTCAGAAAGCGGTTCCTGTTTTTCATTTATAACTTTTCCACTCAGCAAATACTTTGGATGGGGTGTGCTATAATCCAGATCTTCCGGATTATTACCATTCTCCGTATCCGCCATACACGAAAATATAAGGAATGATAACACCCCCATTAACCTGAACTTATAACACATCAACCCAACTCTACTATTCTTCTTCATATCATCGATAATTAAACGCTACTTCCTTAAAACGCGAAATTATGTAAATTACTGCATCTAAGTGAATTAAATCATAAAATAATTTCCTGTAAAATCAAGTAACGCTAATTCAAAAAAGAAGCTAACCATCAAATATTTAACTCGCTATTATTATAGAATGTGAAAAAAAAGCTATATTTGCACCCCCGTATGCAAATGAATTAAATTAAAAAATTAATAAAATAAATTCAAAGTAAAATGCAAAACAAAGGAATTGTGAAAGTTTTTGCGGTATTACTCACGCTGGTGTGTGCGTTCTATCTGTCTTTCACCTTCGTAACTTCTCATTATACTTCAAAAGCAAAGAAGTATGCGAATGGTGATCCGGCAATGGAACAGCAATACCTTGATTCGATGGCGAACAAGAAAGTATGGCTGGGTGTATATACGCTGAAACAGACTCGCGAAATGGAGATAGGTCTGGGATTGGATCTTAAGGGAGGTATGAACGTTATTCTTGAAGTGTCTGTTGCCGATGTAGTTAAAGCGCTGGCTGATAATAAACCCGATCAAGCTTTTAACGATGCCGTAGCAGCCGCTAAAACACTTCAAACAAACAGTCAGGATGATTTTGTAACACTTTTCGTTAGAGAATATCACAGAATAGCCCCCGGGGCAAAGCTTTCCGAATTGTTTGCAACCCAAAAGCTGAAAGACAGAGTTAACCAGAGATCGACTGACGCGGAAGTTGAAAGAGTATTAAGAGAAGAAATTCAAGCCGCTATCGAAAACTCATACAATGTGCTTCGTACCCGTATCGACCGCTTTGGTGTTGTTCAACCAAACATCCAGAGACTGGAAGATAAAATGGGACGTATCATGGTTGAGCTTCCCGGTATTAAAGAGCCCGAACGTGTGAGAAAACTCCTACAGGGATCTGCAAATCTTGAGTTCTGGGAAACTTATAATGCACGCGAAATCTCTCCTTACCTGCAAACGATAGACGCGAAATTGCGCACTGTACTTTCGCATGAAACTTCTTCCGATTCTGCAACTCCTACGGACACTACAACTACAACAACAAGTGGTACCTCTGTTAGAGACGATATTCAATCTGCCTTGCAGGGCGATAATGCAGAAAGCACATCAACAACTGATAATGCTCAATTAAAAAAACAGTATCCGTTATTATCTATACTTCAGGTAAATACCAGCGGACAGGGTTCAGTTGTTGGTTATGCTGCTCCGAGAGATACTGCCGAAATCAACAAACTTCTTGCTATGAAAGAAGTTGCCGGTGATCTTCCAAGAGAATTGCGTTTAAAATGGGGAGTAGCTCCTATGGATGCTTTTTCGGATGCTCCTATATATGAACTTTATGCGATTAAATCTACCGAACGTAGTGGAAGGGCTCCGTTGGAAGGTGATGTAGTAGATGACGCGAAGAGCAACTTCGACCAATATGGAAAACCCGCCGTAAGCATGTCAATGAATACGGAAGGTGCCAGAAAATGGGCATTACTTACCCGTCAAAATGTTGGCAAATCCATTGCTATTGTATTAGATGGTTATGTATATTCCGCTCCTAACGTAAATGGTGAAATATCCGGAGGAGAATCTCAAATTACCGGTAACTTTACTCCGGAACAATCAAAAGACTTAGCAAATGTATTGAAATCCGGTAAGATGCCGGCTCCGGCACATATCGTTCAGGAAGACATTATCGGTCCTTCACTGGGTGCAGAATCTATCCAGGCCGGTTTCATTTCTTTCGTTGTGGCTTTAATTCTGTTGATGGTATATATGTGCGTTATTTACGGTCTCATTCCGGGACTTATTGCTAACGCTGCACTTATCGCTAATATGTTCTTTACACTGGGTATTCTTGCTTCCTTCCAGGCCGCATTAACAATGGCAGGTATTGCCGGTATGGTGCTTACCCTCGGTATGGCTGTAGATGCCAACGTACTTATCTACGAACGTATTAAAGAAGAATTAAGAGCCGGCAAGGGTATCAAGAAAGCTGTTGCCGATGGTTACTCGAATGCATTCTCTGCTATCTTCGACTCGAACCTTACCTCGCTTATTACAGGTTTCATCCTGTTTAACTTCGGTACAGGTCCTATCCGTGGGTTTGCCACAACTTTAATGATTGGTATTATTATATCATTCTTCACAGCGGTATTCTTAACCCGTGTGGTTTACGAATATTTCATGAGCAGAGACAAACTTCTGAATCTTACGTTTACATCTAAAATATCTAAGAACTTCCTTGTTAGTCCACAGATTAAGTTCATGGCCAAAAACAAGATGTCGCTCACCATTACAGGTGTAGTTCTTACTCTTTGTATTGTATTGTTGCTATTCAAAGGGTTAAACCAGGGTATCGACTTTACGGGTGGACGTAATTACAAGGTTCAGTTCGTTAATCAGGTTGAACCGGAAGAAGTACGCGACCTGCTTGAAAGCCGCTTTGAGGGTGCCAATGTGAGTGTTATTGCTATTGGTGGTGACAATCGTACAGTTCGTATCAGTACTAACTATAGAATTGACGAAAACAGTACAGAGGTTGATTCTGAAATTGAGGCATATATTTATGAGTCATTGAAACCATTGCTTACTGATAATATTTCGCTGGAAACATTTATCGACCGTGATAATCATACCGGCGGTAGTATCATCAGTTCTCAGAAGGTAGGACCAAGTATTGCAGACGACATCAAGACATCTGCTCTCTGGTCGGTATTATTATCACTGGTGGCTATTGGATTATATATTCTGTTACGTTTCCGCAATATATCTTTCAGTATCGGCTCTGTAATAGCATTAACAAGTGATACATTAATGATTCTTGGAGCATACTCTTTATTATGGGGTATTTTACCTATATCTCTGGAAGTTGATCAAACATTTATTGGTGCGATACTTACAGCTATCGGTTACTCAATCAACGATAAGGTGGTTATTTTTGACCGTGTGCGCGAATACTTTGGCCTTTATCCGAAACGTGCAACCCGTCAATTATTTGATGATTCGTTAAATTCAACCCTTAACCGTACCATCAATACTTCTGTCAGCACGCTGATCGTACTGTTCTCCATTTTCATTCTTGGTGGCGATTCTATCCGTAGCTTCTCATTCGCTATGATATTAGGGGTTATCTTTGGTACAATCTCATCATTATTCATTGCATCTCCGGTTGCATATCTGTTGATGGGAAAAAAGAAAGCCGACTCAACTGTTTCAGAAGAATAAGAATAATCTAAGATTGCTATAATCGAACCAAATAAAAGCAGGCATCCTCATCTGGGATGCCTGCTTTTTTGGTTTTTAGGGAAGAATGCCGCATGGTGTAGGGGCGGGCCTTGTGTCCGCCCTGCATAATAACCAATGAACATTTTGGTTTGGGGGTTTAGGGAAGATTCTTTTCTAAATATTTAAGTCCAAAATAGCCATAAAACCATTTAAACTGAATAAGAAGTTTCCAGTAAAGGTCATGTTTGATATCTTTCTCTTCCGATTGTTCAAGGTCTAACTGAACTATAATATCTTTTCTTTTATTCAAATCTGTTTCAGCATTCTCCACCTGTGGAATTGTTATTTTATTATCTCTTATTCGAGCCCAGACTTTTCGAATAATCCTAAGTGAATCGCAATTCAAGCTCAAAGATCTGATAGTTGCGTCATATTCATCCGAATATGTCAAACGACCATCCACTTCGTATTTTAGGATATAGTGTATTCGTGGCAAGAAAAACAAGGGAATAATTTTATCATTTCCCCTTTTGTTATTACAGCACCCATGCAATATGTACTCCTCTCCACCATCATAAATACTCCCATCGCAAGATGCCGTTAAATTCTCATAAGCTATGCAATGAGGATAAGGCGGATATTTTAATTTATTGTTGGGGTTTATTTTAGGGCTATATACAACCATTTTGGAAGAGATGAATTGATGGTAGTGTACAACTTCACTTGTTATATTTTTTGTTATGCTCTTAGGCATAACATGCTCTAATGTTATTTTATCAATAGGGATTTCACGCATACAATAACAACAAAAACCTTTTTGCTCTCCCAACAGCAGGTTATTAAAGTTCTTATTTCTCTTTAGCTCATCATAACTAAGATTTATATATCTATTGCTATCTTTTTGCCAACAATCTCCAATAAAAGAGTTTATAATGGAATGCCCTTTTGTGAAATATATTGCATTATTTTTACTAATAAACTGCATATTCAATCCATTAATTACCAAACACTATCGCTTCTATCTCTTTGATTATTTGGCTATATCTTTCCTCATCAACCATCTCCTTCAACCGATCTTTTCTCTTTTGAGCTAAATCTGATTTTTCGAGGCGTAAAAGCCTTATTATAGCATCCTTTTCTTCTTGCACTTCGTTTTCAGGGCGAGGAGTACTCATAAAATTATACATGGTAGTCGTATAATCTATTCCATATATATCCGGAAGCTCTTCCGGCTGAGTCTTTTGAGCTATCATATCATATATTACATTGTTTTCTCCTTCTTTTTTGAGATTAGCTAAGACTGCCGGAGAGTGTGTAGAAACAACAAATTGAACTTTAGGAAAAGTCCTACGAAACCTGATTAACGCTTCTTGTTCTAACGAAGGATGTAAATGCAAATCTATCTCATCTATAATCGCAATACCGGATGATTCCTTTTCATTTTTCATTTGCAATATATAAAGACGATAAGAAAGATCAAAAGCGATTGAATATAGCCTTTTGTACCCCGCCGGCAAGAGGTCGAATTGTATGTCTCGTCCATCTTTAAAACGAACACAGAGGCTTGCTTTATTGTTTACGCCTAAAAGAGGGAAAAAATCAGTTATCTCAAAACTGTATTCCTCCTCATACAAATCGTTTACAGGCTTTGAAAAAGCAATCATTTTGTTTTTTATGTATTCAATTTCCTTGTTAACGATATTATCCTCTTCTTTCAAGGAACTTTGTTTCATAAGCGTATTTATGAATCTCATTTGCCAGATAGAAGTGCATGAAACTTCCGAATTCCACTTATAGTAGGCAAAGTTACGTATAATATACCCTTGGTCTTGTATCGCGTTATTGGCAAATTCACTTACTCTGGTATCAATATGAGGAAAGCTGTCGGAATAAAATACAAATAGAGGCAAGAGGTCGCTTTCCTGATATTCTTCCATAAATGCTCGATATGCATCTTGGTATTTGGATGGGTAAAGAGATGCCCCGGAAGTCGATTTTTTGTAGAACTCCCAATTTAATGGTCTGTCATTGAATTTAGCATCTATGTTAATACTCAAATCTAAAGAAGGCATATCCTCATTCTTCCCTCTATAGAAATCACTCGGAACAGTTGTTATTACTTTTAAATCAGGATTCCCTGCACATAATACATTTTCTCCCATTGATTTATCATTTGAGAAAAACACACTTAACGCATATCGAATAGCATTCAATATCGATGTCTTTCCGGCTCCGTTTTTTCCGATAAAAACGGTTGCCCCAGAGGTAAACCTAACTTGGAACTCCTTAAAGCATCGAAAGTTGTTAATTCTAACATTTTCTATTTTCATGTTATTTAGAATTTCAATATTTATACTTGATTCAAATCACTCTACCGTTTGTTATGCTCTTTCAGATATTTTATCCCATTTTTTGCTTTCCCTAAGGAATCGAAAGATTCCTTTCCAAATATGTCTTTTATCTTGTCTTTAAGACCGGTATTCTTCGAATTAAGAATAAGGACAAAGGGGCTGTCCAATCAATGAACAGCCCCTTCTGCTGATATTAATCAAACTAAAACATTCTAGTCTTTCAGTTTTGCTTTAATAAAGTGGCGATTCAACCGTGCTATATGGCTGATTGAAATACTCTTCGGACATTCGGCTTCGCAAGCTCTTGTATTGGTACAGTTACCAAATCCAAGCTCATCCATCTTAGAAAGCATTGCTTTTGCACGACGACCCGCCTCTACTTTTCCTTGTGGAAGAAGATTTAGCTGGCTCACCTTTGCCGACACAAATAACATAGCCGAACCATTCTTACAAGCCGCAACACAAGCACCACAACCCACACAAGCCGCAGCATCCATTGCTTCTTCTGCAACATCTTTTGGTATTAAGATAGCATTTGCATCTTGAGGAGCTCCGGTATTTACGTTTACATAGCCACCGGCTTGCATAATTTTATCAAATGCACCTCTGTCAACCATCAGGTCGCGGATTACAGGGAATCCGGCAGAGCGCCATGGCTCAACCGTAATTGTTTCACCATCTTTGAAACGACGTATATAGATTTGGCAAGTGGTTACCCCTGTAGCAGGTCCGTGAGGATGCCCGTTGATATAGAGCGAGCACATACCACAAATACCTTCGCGACAGTCGTGATCGAATACAATGGGTTCTTCACCCTGATTGATCAGGTCTTCGTTTAATATATCAAGAGCTTCCAGAAACGAAGTGTCGCCCGGAATGTCTTTCATTTTATATTCTTTGAATTGGCCTTTTGCTTTAGCATTCTTCTGACGCCAAATTCTTAGTGTGAATGATATATTTTTTTCCATTATGCTTTGTAATTACGGGTTTGTACTTTGGTAAATTCGTAGTTCAACGGTTCCTTAATCAATTCGGGTTCTTTATCTTCGCCGTTGTACTTCCAGCAAGCTACGTAAGAATAATGTTCATCATCGCGCAAAGCTTCTCCATCCGGAGTTTGATATTCTTCACGGAAGTGGCCACCACAAGATTCGTTACGGTTAAGGCCATCCAAAGCCATTAGCATGCCCACTTCAATAAAGTCGTCCAGGCGTAATGCCTTTTCGAGTTCGATGTTCAGTTCATCAATTCCACCCGGTATACGAACATTACTCCAGAAGTCTTTCTTCACTTCCCGAATTTCTTTCAGCGCTTTAGTTAATGATTCCTTAGTACGAGCCATACCTACAAATTCCCACATCACATGGCCAAGTTTCTTATGAATAGAATCTACAGAATGCTTGCCATTGATAGATTTCAGTTTCTCTATTTTATCATAAATAGCCTTTTCTGCTGCAATAAATTCAGGAAGATCGGTTGAGAAACGCGGCACCTGAATTTGATCTGCCAGATAATTCTGGATCGTGTAAGGAAGAACAAAATATCCATCGGCCAATCCTTGCATCAAAGCAGAAGCACCCAAGCGGTTGGCGCCATGGTCGGAGAAGTTGGCTTCACCGATAGCGAACAAACCGGGGATGGATGTCATCAATTCGTAATCAACCCAAATACCACCCATTGTATAGTGAATGGCAGGGAATATCATCATGGGGGTTTTGTATGGATTATCGTCGGAGATTTCTTCATACATATCGAAAAGGTTACCGTAACGTTCGCGAACAACGTCTTCTCCTAAACGTTCGATGGCATATCTAAAATCAAGAAATACAGCCAAACCGGTATTGTTTACGCCAAAGCCGGCATCGCAACGTTCTTTAGCTGCGCGCGAGGCAACATCGCGAGGCACAAGGTTACCGAATGCCGGATAGCGGCGTTCCAGGTAGAAGTCGCGGTCTTCATCGGGTATATCATTTGCTTTCTTGGTTCCGGCTTGCAATGCTTTCGCATCTTCAATTTTCTTCGGCACCCAGATACGACCGTCGTTACGAAGCGATTCGGACATTAAAGTAAGTTTGGATTGCTTATCGCCGTGTACAGGAACGCATGTTGGGTGAATCTGCGCGAAACAAGGATTAGCAAAGTACGCGCCTTTTCTGTAGCATTGGATCGCAGCCGATCCGTTAGATCCCATTGCATTGGTTGAGAGGAAGAATGCGTTTCCGTATCCACCCGTGCCGATAACTACTGCATGAGCAGAGAAACGTTCAATCCTACCGCTCACAAGGTCGCGGGCAATGATACCGCGTGCGCGACCATCGATAACAACAAGATCGAGCATTTCGTAGCGGGTATATAATTTTACGTTTCCTTTATGCACCTGGCGGCTTAAGGCCGAATAAGCGCCCAGTAATAATTGCTGTCCGGTTTGACCGCGGGCATAGAACGTACGTGATACCTGCGCACCACCAAAAGAGCGGTTATCCAGTGTGCCGCCGTAATCGCGTGCAAAAGGCACTCCTTGGGCAACGCATTGGTCGATGATGGCATTCGATACCTCGGCCAAACGGTAAACGTTTGATTCGCGGGCACGATAGTCGCCACCTTTAATCGTATCATAGAAAAGGCGATAAACAGAGTCGCCATCATTTTGGTAATTCTTAGCAGCATTAATACCACCCTGCGCGGCAATAGAGTGCGCGCGGCGTGGAGAATCCTGAATACAGAAATTGAAAACTCTGAACCCCATTTCGCCAAGTGAAGCAGCGGCCGAAGCGCCTGCCAAACCGGTTCCAACAACAATAATATCCAAACGGCGCTTATTGGCAGGGTTTACAAGTTTTTGATGAGCTTTATAGTTACT
>DAIMFE010000044.1:0-24956 GCA_036724805.1 Bacteroides sp. | reverse complement strand
GCATAGTGACGATTAGCTGTTTCGTATTCAACGTGTGAAGTATTGATAGTAATACCTCTTTCTTTTTCTTCAGGAGCGTTGTCAATTTGATCGAAAGATTTTACTTCTGAAAGACCAACTTTAGCCAATACTGTAGTAATGGCAGCAGTCAGTGTGGTTTTACCGTGGTCAACGTGACCGATAGTACCAATGTTTACGTGCGGCTTCGTACGTGAAAATTTCTCTTTAGCCATAGCTTTACTTGTTATTTATTTGATTAATAATCAGCTTCTTTTAGTTTTTAGCTTTTAAAACTCCCGACTTGTCTCTCATAAAGTTTAAGCCATTAAAAATTTAAAAACCTTCACTGAGCTGTTACCGGGATTTGAACCCGGGACCTCTTCCTTACCAAGGAAGTGCTCTACCGCTGAGCTATAACAGCAAAACGAGCGGAAGACGGGGCTCAAACCCGCGACCCTCAGCTTGGAAGGCTAATGCTCTATCAACTGAGCTACTTCCGCAAATTAAATTGTGAATTGAAAATTGAGGGTTATAGTTTAAAAAAACAAATGGCTCTTTTTTCTGTTCTACAATTAGGAGCTAATGCTCGGCGTGGGTAGTGATGGATTCGAACCACCGAAGTCGAAAGACAGCAGATTTACAGTCTGCCCCATTTGGCCACTCTGGTAACTACCCGATTTTTGAGCCTCTTGTCGGATTCGAACCAACGACCCCGAGATTACAAATCACGTGCTCTGGCCAGCTGAGCTAAAGAGGCATATTGTTAAAAAAGCAACCGTTACGTTCGAGCACGAGCGAAACGGCTGCAAATTTAGTTATTTATTTCTTATCAGCAAAAGAATTGCTTTTTTTTTATTTGTTTCTTACTTTTTCTTTATGTCTTACCAATTGCTTACCCAAAGCTTCAAATGATTCATCTACAGCTTGTTCAAAAGTGTCATATACTTTATTTGCATAGAATTCGCCATTGGGCACTATAACTTTGATTCCTACTTCTTTATTAGAAGCAGTTTCGGGTTTAATTACTTTGAGTGTAACCTCGACTGCGTTTATGTCATCATAAAATTTTTCCAGCTTCGTGGCTTTCTTCTGAATAAAAGCTTGTAATTGCTCTGCTGCATCAAAGTGAATCGATTGAATTCTAATATCCATCTTGACCTCCTTTTTTAATTAGCTCTAGGATGAGCTTGTTTATACACTTTTTTAAGTTCCTCAAAGGTAGTATGTGTGTAGATTTCGGTGGTTGCCAAACTACTATGCCCCAATAGCTCTTTTACTGCTCCAAGATTGGCTTCATTGTTTAACATGGCAGTTGCAAAAGTGTGCCTCAGCACATGGGGACTCCTTTTCTTTAGTGTTACTACTTTTGAAAGATTCTTGTTCACAATACTATAGACTAGCCCTCTATAAAGTCTTTCACCGTTCTCTTTAACAAAAAACGCTTCCGACAATCGAGGGATTGTTTCGTTCTTTATGCTGAAATATTCTTTCAGTGATTCTTTTAGTTCCTTTCCAAAAGGTATTAGTCGCTGCTTGTTCCGTTTTCCTGTTACTTTAATTATTGAAGCAGAAAAATCAACATCGCTATCATTTAGTCCAATCAATTCTGACAACCGCATGCCTGTAGCATAAAAAGTTTCAATTATTAATCGGTCTCGACACCCAATGAATCCTTCACCGAAATCAGTCTCATCGAGCAATTTATCCATATCTCCTTCTTTAACAAAGACAGGAAGAGGTTTGTTTTTCTTTGGACCTGTTATTTTTCGTAACGGATCCACCTCTACTTCACCTTGTTTTAATAAAAATTTATAGAATGTACGAAGAGAACTAAGTTTTCGGTTTACCGAACTGGAGGCCATTCCCCGATCCATTAATGAGATTACCCATTCGCGGATCATTGCGGACTGCAAATCCCTTAGATCAGACTCACTATCTCTTTCCTGAATAAAAATCCGGAACTGTGTAACATCTGTGCCATATTCATATATAGTCTTATCAGAGTAGTTACGCTCGTACCGGAGATAATCTAAAAAAGCATCAATCAACATAATATCGCTACATCTATACTGTGCAACGAATGTATAAAAAGTAATTGATAAATCAAAAAAAATTGTGATTTATTAATCTTCTATTTGCTGTATCTTTTGTACGTAAACAGCACGTTCTTTCTTAAACCTTTTAATTACAGAAGGTTTATCGAATTGTTGTCTGCGTCTCAATTCTTTAACGATTCCTGTTTTCTCAAATTTTCTTTTAAATTTTTTAAGCGCTTTTTCGATGTTTTCGCCTTCTTTTACTGGTACTACAATCATTTTATTATTATTAATTATGTTATTGTTTTTAACTCGCAGTCAAATTGCGCGGCAAAATTACATATAGTTTCTTTATCCGCCAAATGTTTGAGATGATATTTATAAGGTATCGCTGCAAGATAACACATTGAGTTGATGTGTTTTCTACTTGTAAATCCAATCATAATACAAATGGATATCTTATTAATTCGGATAAAAACACTATTTTTGCCCAAAGGATAACACCAAAGTAAATTCCTCTAAAATTACATAAAAACAATAAAACTGATTAAAAAGAAATAAAAACAGCGCAATATGAATACTGAAAACAACCAATTGCAGATTGAATTAAAAGAAGATGTGGCGCAGGGAACTTATTCCAACTTGGCCATTATAACCCATTCCAGCTCGGAATTTATCGTTGATTTTATACGTGTTATGCCTGGTTTGCCAAAGGCGGAAGTTCAATCAAGAATTATATTAGCCCCCGAACATGCCAAGCGATTATTGCGCGCTTTAGAAGATAATATAGCAAAATACGAGCGTGTTTTTGGATCAATTGTTTTAGGAGAAGAGCAACAAATGCCTACAATGATAAAGGGTGAAGCTTGATTGCCGGCTCCTTTTCTTCAAGTTCTTTTATCAAATAAATAAGCCGGAGAAGAAGAAGTTTTTTATTTTGTTATTACACGCGGTTTAACTTGATTTTCAATCAATTGAAGCCGCCCTTTAAACCCTTTTATGCGTAAAGTCAACGTCCGTTGAAATCCGTTGCAACAACATAACATAAAAGAACAGAACAGATAAGATAATAACAACAACAACAATAGAAGAAAAATTTGTTGCTGTTGCTGCTGCTGTTTTTTTTCGAATTATCACATTTGCGGCATACACAACAAGAACGGTGATCAGGACATAAGCGCACGATACAGGTTTTACACAGTTTGTACCGAATCAAACGCACGTTGCTATTGCTTTAACAGCAACGTGCATTTTCAGATTAGCAACGTACATTTTCGAATTAGCAACGTGCTGTTGAGGCAAATGCAACGTGCCGTTGAGAGGGGATGAGCGTTTCTTTTGAATTAAAAAACTTGGGGATAACCCTTGTTTCAAATCGTTCTAATGAATATTTTGGGTTTATGTTTGGCGTTTGCTGCCAAATTTCTATAGCTCAACTTGATTCTTAGCGTGAAAACTCTGTGTGTCAGCATGCTTTTAATTATACCCATCCAAAAAAAAAAGGCATTTGGTTGAATTTTAAATTATTATTTGTAACTTTGCAGGCCAAATTGCATTCACGCGAAAAATATTGTAAATAAATATATAATAACTAAAAAACATTAAAATGCCTACAATTCAGCAATTAGTAAGGAAAGGGCGTACCGTTTTAACGGAGAAAAGTAAATCTCCGGCATTGGATTCATGCCCTCAGAGGCGCGGAGTTTGTGTGAGGGTATATACCACTACCCCTAAAAAACCTAACTCTGCAATGCGTAAAGTAGCTCGTGTACGTTTAACTAACCAAAAAGAGGTTAACTCGTACATACCGGGAGAAGGGCACAACCTTCAGGAACACTCCATCGTACTTGTACGTGGCGGTCGTGTAAAAGACCTTCCGGGAGTACGTTATCACATTGTACGTGGTACTTTAGACACCGCAGGTGTAGCAGGACGTACCCAAAGACGCTCAAAATATGGCGCTAAGCGTCCTAAACCAGGACAAGCACCAGCAGCTGCAGCTAAAGGAAAGAAAAAATAAAAAAATAAAGAAGAAGGTAAAGTGAGACAACAGAGGTAAAGAAAACTCTACAGACTCAAATGCTTTACCCAACTCAAATTTTAAAAACACCCGTTTTAGTTTGTTGGACTTGGATTAACAAGGTTGAGTAAATTTTCCGGTGGGAGGATTGAAGACAAAGATCACAGCCAGAGACAAAAACATTATTGTTCAAACAAATGAGAAAAGCAAAACCTAAAAAACGTGTGATCCTTCCGGATCCCGTATTTAATGATCAAAAGGTTTCTAAATTTGTAAACCACTTGATGTATGATGGCAAGAAGAACCTTTCTTACGAAATTTTCTACGCCGCTCTTGAAACAGTAAAAGCTAAACTCCCTAACGAAGAAAAGTCATCTCTCGAAATTTGGAAAAAAGCGCTTGACAATGTAACTCCGCAGGTCGAAGTTAAATCACGCCGTGTTGGTGGTGCTACCTTTCAGGTGCCTACTGAAATCCGCCCGGATCGCAAAGAATCTGTTTCTATGAAGAATCTGATTCTATATGCCCGCAAAAGAGGTGGAAAAACAATGGCTGACAAACTTGCTGCTGAAATCATTGACGCTTTCAACGAGCAGGGAGGTGCCTTCAAACGTAAAGAAGACATGCATAGAATGGCCGAAGCCAACAGAGCATTTGCACATTTTAGATTCTAATACCAAAAAAGCACACAGAATATGAAGAAGAGTTTTTAAGTTCATTCAAGAAAACTAAAAACTAAAAATTAAAGAATTAAAAATGGCAAAGCAAGATTTACATTTAACCCGTAATATCGGTATCATGGCTCACATTGATGCCGGAAAAACCACTACTTCTGAACGTATCCTATTTTATACCGGATTAACTCATAAAATTGGTGAGACACATGATGGTACAGCAACTATGGACTGGATGGCGCAGGAGCAGGAACGTGGTATCACTATTACATCGGCAGCTACAACTACCCGTTGGAAATATGATGGTAACATGTATAAAATTAACCTAATTGACACTCCGGGACACGTTGACTTTACTGTTGAAGTGGAGCGTTCGCTTCGCGTACTCGATGGTGCTGTTGCTACATATTGTGCTGTTGGTGGTGTTGAACCACAATCGGAAACAGTATGGCGTCAGGCCGACAAATACAATGTTCCACGTATTGGTTACGTGAACAAAATGGACCGCTCGGGAGCAGACTTCTTTGAAGTGGTTCGCCAGATGAAGGATGTATTGGGTGCAAATCCATGCCCTATTGTGGTGCCTATCGGTGCGGAAGAAACATTTAAGGGATTGGTTGACCTCGTAAAGATGAAAGCTATTCTATGGCATGACGAAACAATGGGAGCCGACTATGATGTTGAAGATATTCCGGCTAACCTGATGGACGAATGTGTAGAATGGAGAGAAAAAATGCTTGAGAAAGTGGCTGAATATGATGATGCGTTGATGGAAAAATACTTCGATGATCCTTCAACTATCACAGAAGAAGAAATTTTAAGGGCGCTTCGTAATGCTACTATCCAGATGGCTATCGTTCCGATGCTGTGTGGTTCTTCATTCAAAAATAAAGGTGTACAAACATTACTTGATTATGCGTGTGCATTTTTACCTTCTCCTCTTGATACAGGTAGTGTTACAGGAACTAACCCTAATACCGGTCTGGAAGAAACAAGAGAACCAAGTGAAGACGATAAAACTTCGGCACTTGCATTTAAGATAGCTACCGATCCTTATGTAGGTCGTTTAACTTTCTTCCGTGTTTATTCGGGTAAAATTGATGCAGGCTCTTATGTTTACAACTCCCGGTCGGGTAAGAAGGAACGTGTGTCGCGTATCTTCCAAATGCACTCAAATAAACAAAATCCGGTTGAAACAATTGGTGCCGGTGATATAGGTGCAGGCGTTGGTTTTAAAGATATCCGCACAGGTGATACTCTTTGTGATGAAAGTTCTCCAATTATATTAGAGTCTATGGACTTCCCTGAACCGGTAATCGGTATCGCGGTTGAGCCAAAAACTCAAAAAGATATGGATAAACTAGCGAATGGATTGTCCAAATTATCTGAAGAAGATCCTACATTTACTGTTAAAACCGATGAACAATCGGGGCAAACTATTATATCCGGTATGGGTGAACTTCATCTTGATATCATTATCGACCGTTTGAAACGTGAGTTTAAGGTTGAATGTAATCAAGGACGTCCTCAGGTTAACTACAAAGAAGCTATTACCAAGAATGTAAATCTTCGTGAAGTTTATAAAAAGCAATCAGGAGGTCGTGGTAAGTTTGCTGATATCATAGTAGAGGTAGGACCTGTTGATGAAAGTTTCACTCAAGGTGGTTTGCAGTTCGTTGATGAAGTAAAAGGTGGTAATATTCCTAAAGAATTTATCCCTTCAGTTCAGAAAGGATTTGCATCCGCAATGAAAAATGGGGTATTAGCCGGTTATCCGATGGATTCAATGAAAGTTAGATTGATTGACGGATCTTTCCACGCAGTTGACTCTGATCAACTTTCTTTCGAAATCTGTGCTATTCAGGCATACAGAAATGCTTGCGCTAAGGCAGGCCCTGTTTTGATGGAGCCGATAATGAAATTGGAAGTTGTTACTCCGGAAGAAAGTATGGGTGATGTTATAGGCGACTTAAACAAACGCCGTGGACAAGTAGAAGGTATGGAATCAAGCCGTTCGGGTGCAAGAATCGTAAAAGCGATGGTGCCGCTGGCAGAGATGTTTGGCTATGTAACCGCACTCCGTACAATTACTTCAGGTCGCGCAACATCGTCCATGACTTATGACCATCATGCTCAGGTATCTCAATCTATTGCAAAAGCAGTACTTGATGAAGTAAAGGGAAGAGCAGATCTTCTTTAAAAATATAAGCCTGTAGGTTAGCGAATGACTCTTAACCTGCAGGCTTAACTAATGAATAAAATATTATTAAATAGAAAAACTAAGATGAGTCAGAAAATTAGAATTAAACTCAAATCTTACGATCACAATCTGGTTGATAAATCAGCAGAAAAGATAGTAAGAACCGTTAAAGCAACAGGTGCAATCGTAAGTGGTCCAATTCCTCTTCCAACGCACAAGCGTATTTTTACAGTGAACCGTTCAACTTTTGTGAACAAGAAATCAAGAGAGCAGTTCGAATTAAGCTCATTCAAGAGATTAATCGACATCTATAGCTCAACAGCCAAAACTGTAGATGCATTGATGAAACTTGAATTGCCTAGCGGTGTAGAAGTTGAAATCAAAGTTTGATAATTAAATATTAAGTGAAATGCCAGGATTATTAGGAAAGAAAATCGGAATGACATCCGTATTCAGTGCCGATGGTAAAAACGTACCATGCACTGTTATCGAAGTAGGTCCTTGTGTTGTTACTCAGGTTAAAACTATCGAAAATGATGGTTATCAAGCCGTTCAATTAGGTTTCCAGGACAAAAAGGAAAAGCACACAACTAAACCTTTACTGGGACACTTTAAGAAAGCAGGAGTAACACCAAAAAGGCACTTGGCCGAGTTCAAAGAATTTGAAAATGATCTTAACTTGGGTGATACCCTTACAGTTGACTTGTTTAACGACACCGTTTTTGTTGATGTTGTTGGAATTTCAAAAGGTAAAGGTTTCCAAGGTGTTGTGAAAAGACATGGCTTTGGTGGTGTGGGTCAAACTACACACGGCCAGCATAACCGTGCTCGTAAACCGGGTGCAATCGGTGCTTGTTCGTACCCAGCCAAGGTATTCAAAGGAATGCGCATGGGCGGACAAATGGGTGGTGATAGAGTAACCATTCAAAACCTTAGAGTATTAAAAGTAATTCCGGAACACAATCTTCTTTTGATTAAAGGTTCAATCCCGGGTTGCAAAGGTTCAATCGTTTTAATTGAGAAATAATGGAAGTTAACGTATTTAACATTAAAGGTGAAGACACTGGGAGAAAGATTACGTTAAACGAGTCAATCTTCGGAATTGAGCCTAACGACCATGCTATTTACTTAGACGTAAAACAGTTTATGGCTAATCAGCGTCAGGGTACTCATAAATCAAAAGAAAGAAGTGAAATTAGTGGTTCAACACGTAAGCTTGGTCGTCAGAAAGGTGGCGGTGGAGCACGGCGTGGTGATATCAACTCTCCTGTGTTGGTAGGTGGGGGTCGTGTATTCGGTCCTAAACCAAGAGATTATTCTTTCAAGCTAAACAAAAAAGTAAAAGCTTTAGCAAGAAAGTCGGCTTTGTCATATAAAGCACAAGATAATGCTATAGTAATAATTGAAGATTTCAATTTCGAAGCTCCTAAAACAAAGGAGTTTGTATCGATGGCTAAAAATCTTAAAGTTTCTGACAAAAAGCTGCTTGTGATTTTATCAGAATCAAATAAAAACGTATATTTGTCGGCTCGTAACTTAAAGGGTGCCAATGTGCAAACTGTTTCAGGATTAAATACTTATAGAGTATTGAATGCTGGAGTTCTTGTGCTTACAGAAAGTGCTCTGTCGGCCATTGACAATGTTTTAAGTAATAAGGAGGCTTAAATAATGGGAATTATTATTAAACCGTTAGTTACAGAAAAGATGACAAACATAACCGAAAAATTAAATCGTTTCGGTTTTATCGTGCGTCCTGGCGCTAACAAACTCGAAATAAAAAGAGAAATCGAGGCCTTATATAATGTTACTGTAGTTGATGTAAATACAATGAAATACATCGGTAAGAGCAAACGTCGTTATACCCGCTCAGGAATTATTGATGGTAGAACAAACGCTTATAAAAAAGCAATTGTAACATTGAAAGAAGGAGACACCATAGATTTCTATAGCAATATTTAAAAGAAATGGCAGTACGTAAATTTAAGCCCACAACACCGGGGCAAAGGCATAAAGTTATTGGTACTTCGGATGATATTACTGCACGAGTACCAGAGAAATCTCTTGTATACGGTAAGAAAACTTCCGGCGGTCGTAACAATGACGGTAAGATGACCATGCGTTATCTTGGTGGAGGTCATCGCAAGATGATCAGAATTATCGATTTCAAGAGAAACAAGGACGGTGTTCCTGCAGTTGTTAAAACAATCGAATACGATCCGAATCGTTCGGCGCGTATCGCTTTGTTGTTTTATGCAGATGGAGAAAAAAGATATATTGTTGCTCCCAACGGACTAAAAGTAGGGACTACTTTAATGTCGGGTGCGGACGCTGCGCCAGAGATTGGTAATGCGCTTCCATTACAAAATATTCCGGTGGGTACTGTAATTCATAACATTGAATTACGTCCAGGCCAGGGTGCTGCCCTGGTACGTTCGGCTGGAAATTTTGCTCAGCTCACTTCCAGAGAAGGTAAGTATTGCGTTATTAAATTGCCTTCAGGTGAAGTAAGACAGATACTTAATACTTGTAAAGCTACAATTGGTAGTGTAGGTAACTCGGATCATGGATTGGAAAAATCAGGTAAGGCAGGTCGTACTCGCTGGTTCGGACGTCGCCCACGTACTCGTGGTGTGGTAATGAACCCGGTTGATCACCCAATGGGTGGTGGTGAAGGACGTGCTTCAGGAGGACATCCAAGATCACGTAAAGGATTGTACGCTAAGGGTCTTAAAACAAGAGCTCCTAAGAAACAATCATCTAAGTACATTATTGAAAGAAGGAAAAAGTAATCTGATTAATTGAGTAAAATATGAGTCGATCATTAAAAAAAGGTCCATATATTAATGTTAAGCTTGAGAAGAAGATTCTTGATATGAATGAATCAGGCAAAAAAACTGTCGTTAAGACTTGGGCTAGGGCTTCAATGATATCCCCTGATTTTGTAGGGCATACAGTTGCAGTTCACAACGGAAATAAATTTATTCCTGTTTATGTTACCGAAAACATGGTAGGACACAAGTTGGGCGAATTTGCTCCAACTCGTACTTTCAGAGGTCACGCCGGTAACAAAAAAAGATAAAGGAATTCATCTGAAATAAAAAAGTAAATAATATAATGGGAGCAAGAAAAAAAATATCGGCCGAAAAGAGAAAAGAGGCCCTTAAAACCATGTATTTCGCAAAATTGCGGAATGTGCCTACTTCCCCCCGCAAGATGCGTCTCGTGGCTGACATGATCCGCGGAATGGAAGTGAACAGGGCACTTGGTGTTTTGAAGTTTTCGTCAAAAGAAGCTTCTGCCAGAGTAGAAAAATTACTTCGCTCTGCAATTGCTAACTGGGAGCAGAAAAACGAACGTAAAGCCGAAAGCGGTGAGCTGTTTGTGACTAGAATTTTTGTTGATGGTGGCGCTACACTCAAAAGAATGAGACCTGCACCACAGGGTAGAGGATATAGAATTCGCAAACGTTCAAATCACGTAACTTTGTTCGTTGGTACTAATAATGAAGAACAGAATTAAGCATGGGACAAAAAGTTAATCCAATAAGTAACCGTTTAGGAATCATCAGAGGTTGGGATTCTAATTGGTATGGCGGAAACGATTATGGTGATGCATTGCTGGAAGATAGCAAGATTCGCAAATATTTGAATGCGCGTCTATCAAAAGCAAGTGTATCGAGAATCGTGATCGAACGCACTTTAAAGCTTGTCACTATCACTGTTTGTACTGCTCGTCCGGGAATTATTATCGGTAAAGGTGGTCAGGAAGTTGACAAGTTGAAAGAAGAATTGAAGAAAATTACCGATAAGGATATTCAGATCAATATTTTTGAAGTTAAAAGACCAGAGCTTGATGCAGTGATCGTTGCTAACAATATCGCTCGTCAGGTAGAAGGTAAAATTGCTTATCGTCGCGCCATTAAAATGGCTATCGCAAACACAATGCGTATGGGCGCCGAAGGTATTAAGATTCAAATTTCAGGACGTTTGAATGGGGCTGAAATGGCACGTTCTGAAATGTACAAAGAAGGAAGAACTCCGTTGCATACTTTTAGAGCTGATATCGACTATTGTCACGCTGAAGCATTGACTAAAGTTGGTCTTCTCGGCATTAAAGTTTGGATTTGCAGAGGTGAAGTATTTGGTAAGAAAGAATTAGCGCCAAACTTTACACAAAGCAAAGAAGGTGGTAATCGTAGCGGTGGAAACAATGCCGGCGGCGGGAAGAACTTCAAAAGAAGGAAAAATAATCGTTAATCGAATTTGAATTTTAGGAATCATGTTACAACCGAAAAAGACAAAATTCAGAAGACAACAAAAGGGTCGTATGAAAGGCAATGCCCAAAGAGGCAATCAGTTGGCTTTCGGCTCTTTTGGTATAAAATCTCTGCAAAGTAAGTGGATTACCGGTAGACAAATTGAAGCAGCTCGTATTGCTGTAACAAGATATATGCAACGTCAAGGGCAAATCTGGATACGTATATTCCCCGACAAACCAATTACCAAAAAGCCTGCCGAAGTGCGTATGGGTAAAGGTAAGGGATCGCCAGAAGGATTTGTGGCTCCAATCACACCGGGTAGAATTATTATTGAAGTTGAAGGCGTATCATACGATATCGCAAAAGAAGCATTGCGCCTTGCTGCTCAAAAGCTTCCCGTAACAACAAAATTTGTTGTACGCCGCGATTATGATATGCAAAATCAAAATGCGTAACTGTTATGAAAATTGCAGAAATTAGAGAAATGTCTACCAATGACTTGGTAGAAAGAATAGAAGCAGAAGTGGTTAATTACGACCACATGATT
This sequence comes from Bacteroides sp., assembly GCA_036724805.1. Taxonomy (GTDB): domain Bacteria; phylum Bacteroidota; class Bacteroidia; order Bacteroidales; family Bacteroidaceae; genus Bacteroides. Next base: position 13,221 of record DAIMFE010000044.1, on the reverse strand, counting down.
TTGAATCATGCTATTTCTCCTTTAGATAATCCTGCCAAGATTAAGCAATTACGCAGGGCTATCGCACGTATGAAGACAGAATTACGTGCCAGAGAACTTAACAATAAATGATTGGCTTGATGGAAGCAAGAAATTTAAGAAAAGAAAGAATAGGGGTTGTGCTGAGCAACAAAATGGATAAAACAATTACCGTTGCTGCTAAATTTAAAGAAAAGCACCCCATGTATGGTAAGTTCGTTAGTAAAACGAAGAAATACCACGCTCACGACGAAAAGAACGATTGCAATATAGGTGATACTGTACGCATCATGGAAACTCGTCCTTTGAGTAAGACTAAGAGATGGAGATTAGTTGAAATCGTTGAAAGAGCTAAGTAATTATGATACAAGTAGAATCCAGACTCACAGTATGTGATAACAGTGGAGCAAAAGAGGCGTTGTGTATTCGCGTTTTAGGAGGTACAGGCCGCCGCTATGCTTCTGTAGGGGATATTATTGTTGTTTCTGTAAAGAACGTAATCCCCTCAAGTGATATAAAGAAAGGTACAGTGTCTAAAGCATTGATAGTACGTACTAAGAAAGAAATTCGTCGTGCCGACGGTTCTTATATTCGTTTTGATGATAATGCCTGCGTATTATTGAATAACGCCGGTGAGATTAGAGGTAGTCGTATTTTCGGTCCGGTAGCAAGAGAACTTCGAGCTACAAACATGAAAGTGGTGTCACTGGCGCCTGAAGTACTTTAATTTTGTAAAAGATTTAAGTAATGAGTAAATTACATATTAAAAAAGGCGATACAGTATACGTAAATGCTGGTGAAGACAAAGGTAAAACCGGTCGTGTATTGAAGGTTTTCGTAAAAGAACAGCGTGCTATTGTTGAAGGCATCAATATGGTTACCAAAAGTACCAAGCCTAATGCAAAACATCCGCAAGGTGGTAGAGTAGAGCAGGAAGCTTCTATTCATATATCAAACCTGAATCCGCTTGATCCGGATACAGACAAGCCAACACGCATCGGAAGAAAAAAAGATGCCGATGGTAAAACAGTACGTTATTCTAAAAGGTCGAAAGACAAACAAAAGGAGATTAAGTAATGAGTAATACTGCAAGCCTTAAGCAAGAATATGCAGAACGTATTGTTCCTGCATTGAAATCTCAGTTTGAGTATACTTCGGCAATGCAAGTTCCTGTGCTTAAGAAGATTGTTATCAATCAGGGATTAGGCATGGCTACTGCCGACAAGAAGATAATTGAAGTGGCAATGAACGAGATAACAACTATTACAGGGCAGAAAGCTGTTGCTACTGTTTCAAAGAAAGATATCTCTAACTTCAAGCTGCGTAAAAAAATGCCTATCGGTGTGATGGTTACTTTACGTCGCGAGAGAATGTACGAATTTCTTGAGAAATTAGTTCGTGTTGCTTTGCCTCGTATCCGCGACTTCAAGGGTATCGAGAGTAAGTTTGATGGTAAGGGTAATTATACACTCGGTATTCAGGAGCAAATCATTTTCCCTGAAATAAATATCGATAGTATTACCAGAATCTTAGGAATGAATATTACCTTTGTAACTTCTGCGCAAACAGATGAGGAAGGGTATGCTTTATTGAAAGAGTTTGGCTTACCTTTTAAGAATATTAAAAAAGACTAATATAGTATGGCAAAGGAATCAATGAAGGCTCGTGAAGTGAAAAGAGCCAAATTAGTAGCCAAATATGCCGAGAAAAGAGCTAAACTGAAAGCAGAAGGTGACTATGAAGCTTTACAGGCGATACCTAAAAATGCATCTCCTGTACGTTTACATAACCGCTGCAAACTGACCGGTCGTCCGAAAGGATATATCCGTCAGTTCGGTATTTCCAGAATTCAGTTCCGCGAAATGGCATCTAATGGACTTATTCCAGGTGTTAAGAAAGCAAGCTGGTAGTTTATTTTTTAAATATTGTCAGGGAAGGCCTGATTAATTTAATTATTTATTATATGACTGATCCAATAGCAGATTATTTGACCAGGTTAAGGAATGCCATTCTGGCAAAACACAGAGTTGTGGAAATTCCTGCCTCGAACTTAAAAAAAGAAATCACTAAGATTCTTTTTGAAAAGGGCTACATTCTAAATTACAAGTTTGTAGATGATGGTCCTCAGGGAACCATCAAAATTGCTTTGAAGTACGATACAGTTAATAAAGTTAACGCTATCAAAAAACTTCAGAGAGTATCTACTCCGGGTTTACGCCAGTATACCGGATATAAAGATATGCCGCGAGTAATTAATGGTTTAGGTATTGCAATAATATCTACTTCCAAAGGTGTAATGACAGACAAAGAAGCATCTGATCTGAAGATTGGTGGTGAAGTGTTGTGTTATGTATATTAATGTAAGGAGGATATGTAATGTCAAGAATAGGAAAATTACCCATTAGTATACCCACTGGTGTTACTGTGAACTTCAAAGATGATGTAGTAACAGTAAAAGGCCCCAAAGGAGAGTTAGCACAAAATGTTAATCCGGCGATTAAAGTAGAAGTTGAAAATGGACAAATTACTTTAAGTCGTGAAAACGATGAAAAACAAGAACGTGCATTTCACGGGTTATACCGTTCACTGATTAACAATATGGTTATTGGTGTATCGGCTGGATTTAAAAAAGAATTAGAATTAGTTGGTGTTGGTTACCGTGCTTCAAATAATGGAAACATTATTGAATTGTCATTGGGTTTCACTCACCCTATCTTTATTCAGTTACCACCTGAAATTAAAGTTGAAACAAAATCTGAAAGAAATAAGAATCCTCTTATTATTTTAGAATCTTGTGATAAGCAATTACTCGGACAAGTTTGCTCTAAGATACGTTCTTTCCGTAAACCCGAACCGTATAAAGGTAAAGGTGTTAAGTTTGTTGGCGAAGTTATTCGCAGGAAGTCTGGTAAATCAGCCGGTGCTAAGTAAATAACGAAGTAAATTAGATTAATATGACAACAAAGATAGAAAGACGTATTAAAATTAAATACAGAGTACGCAATAAAATTTCAGGTACTACTGAATGTCCGCGTATGAGCGTATTCAGGAGCAACAAACAGATATATGTACAGATCATTGATGATCTTACAGGTAAGACGCTGGCTGCTGCTTCATCACTTGGTATTGAAGGTAAAATGCCTAAAAAAGAGCAAGCTGCTAAGGTGGGTGAAATGATAGCAAAGAAAGCACAAGAAGCTGGTATTACATCTGTAGTGTTCGACCGTAATGGTTATTTGTATCATGGAAGAGTAAAAGAAGTTGCAGATGCGGCTCGTAACGGTGGACTTAAATTCTAATTCATTATGGCAATTAAAAACAGAGTTAAGATTTCAAACGACATAGAACTAAAAGACAGATTAGTTGCTATCAATCGCGTTACCAAGGTTACTAAAGGGGGTAGAACTTTCAGCTTTTCTGCTATTGTAGTAGTTGGTAATGAAGATGGAATTATCGGCTGGGGACTCGGTAAAGCAGGTGAAGTTACTGCCGCTATCGCTAAGGGCGTTGAGGCAGCAAAGAAAAACCTCACAAAGGTTCCTGTATTGAAAGGTACTGTTCCTCACGAACAAGCTGCCAGATTTGGTGGTGCAGAAGTATTTATAAAACCTGCTTCACACGGTACTGGAGTTGTGGCTGGTGGTGCAATGCGTGCAGTTCTTGAAAGCGCTGGTATCACAGACGTTTTGGCAAAATCAAAAGGTTCTTCCAATCCGCATAACCTTGTAAAAGCTACTATTGAAGCTTTAAGCGAAATGCGTGATGCAAGAATGGTTGCTCAAAACAGAGGGATTAGTTTGGAGAAAGTATTTAGAGGATAAGGAGGTTAAAAATGTCGACTATAAAGATAAAACAAACAAAAAGCAGAATAGGCGCTCCCAAAGATCAGAAAAGAACACTCGATGCACTGGGTCTTCGTAAAATGAATCGCGTGGTTGAGCATGAAGCTACTCCTTCAATTCTTGGAATGGTAACTAAGGTAAAACACCTTGTAACTATTATCGAGTAATTTTTTGTAGAATAAAAAAACAAATTACAATATGAATTTAAGTAATTTAAAACCTGCTAACGGGTCTACTAAAACAAGAAAAAGAATTGGACGAGGAACAGGATCAGGATTAGGCGGTACTTCCACAAGAGGTCATAAAGGAGCCAAATCAAGATCTGGTTACTCTAAAAAGATTGGTTTTGAGGGTGGACAGATGCCATTACAACGTCGTGTTCCTAAATTTGGTTTTAAGAACATCAACCGTGTAGAATATAAAGCTATCAATCTGGATACAGTACAGAAGTTAGCCGAAGCTAGAGGTTTAGAAAAAGTGGGTATCAGCGACTTTATTGAAGCTGGTTTCATTTCGGCTAAACATTTAGTGAAAATTCTGGGTAATGGAGCTTTAACAGCAAAACTAGAGGTACAAGCACATGCATTTTCAAAATCAGCTGTTTCTGCAATTGAAGCAGTAGGAGGAAGTGCAGTAAAACTCTGATTCAATGAAAAAAGCTATTGAAACAATTAAAAATATCTGGAAGATTGAGGATCTGAGACAACGGATCCTCATCACTGTATTGTTTGTTGCAATTTATCGTTTCGGCTCGTATGTAGTATTGCCGGGTATTAACCCTAATATGCTTGCGCAATTGCACCAACAAACAAGTGAAGGACTGTTAGCCCTACTGAATATGTTCTCCGGAGGAGCTTTCTCTAATGCATCAATTTTTGCATTAGGGATTATGCCGTATATCTCCGCTTCGATCGTTATTCAGTTGCTGGGTATGGCAATTCCTTATTTCCAGAAGATGCAGCGTGAGGGGGAGAGTGGAAGACGTAAAATCAATCAGTATACACGTTGGTTAACAATCGCCATTCTAATTGTTCAGGCTCCATCCTATTTGATTAACCTTAAAATGCAAGCTGGCCCCGCATTGAACAGCTCATTGAGTTGGACAGTATTTATCATAACTTCCACAATCATTTTGGCTGCGGGAAGTATGTTTATTTTGTGGCTGGGTGAGAGAATCACTGACAAAGGTATCGGAAATGGTATTTCATTTATCATTTTGGTTGGTATCATTGCCCGTTTCCCACAAGCATTATTTCAGGAATTAGTTTCAAGAATGACAGATAAAACCGGTGGTCTTATCATGTTCCTTGTTGAAATTATCTTCTTGTTACTTGTTATTGCTGCTGCTATTGCATTAGTACAAGGTACAAGGAAAATTCCGGTTCAATATGCAAAGAAAATTGTCGGAAACAAACAGTATGGTGGTGCAAGGCAGTATATTCCTTTAAAGGTAAATGCTGCAGGTGTAATGCCTATCATCTTTGCACAAGCTATCATGTTTATTCCAATTGCATTTATGGGCTATTCTGGCGACAATCCAGGTTGGTTTGTACGCAATTTCTCCGATCACACTGGTTTCTGGTATAATTTTGTTTTCGCTGTTATGATTATACTTTTTACGTATTTTTATACTGCGATTACAATTAATCCTACCCAGATGGCCGATGATATGAAAAGAAATAACGGTTTCATCCCTGGTATAAAACCAGGTAAGAATACAGCAGAGTATATAGACGGGATTATGTCTCGTATAACTTTGCCGGGTTCATTCTTCCTTGCAATTGTTGCTATTTTACCAGCTTTCGCTGGAATGTTCGGTGTTCAAGCTGAGTTCGCACAGTTTTTTGGTGGTACATCATTGCTGATTCTTGTAGGTGTGGTACTTGATACTTTACAACAGGTAGAAAGTCATCTGTTGATGAGACACTATGATGGATTACTGAAATCCGGTCGTATTAAAGGACGTTCTGGCAGCGTAGCTGCATATTAATTCTTTAAAGCAGAAGATGATATTTCTTAAAACAGAAGATGAAATAGAGTTGCTTCGCCAAAGTAACATATTGGTTGCTAAAACCTTAGCTGAAGTAGCTAAGTTGGTTAAACCAGGAGTTACTACAAGCGAACTTGATAAGGTAGCGGAAGAATTCATTAGGGATAATGGAGCTGTTCCGACTTTTAAGGGTTTCCCGAATCAATATGGCGATCCGTTTCCGGCTTCTTTATGTACTTCAGTAAACGATCAGGTGGTTCATGGTATTCCAAGCAGTAAAGTTGTCCTCAAAGAAGGCGACATAGTTTCTGTTGACTGTGGGACATATATGAACGGCTTTTGTGGCGATTCAGCTTATACTTTTTGTGTGGGCGAAGTTAGCGAAGAAGTACGTAAATTACTGAAAACAACAAAAGAGTCTTTGTACATTGGTATTGAAAATGCCGTTCAGGGAAAAAGACTTGGAGATGTAGGATATGCTATTCAACAACATTGCGAGTCAAACGGGTATGGAGTAGTTCGTGAGTTTGTTGGTCATGGTATCGGTAAGGAAATGCACGAAGATCCTCAAGTGCCCAATTATGGAAAGAGAGGATATGGAACACTTCTTAAAAGAGGATTGTGCATAGCAATAGAACCCATGATTACACTAGGTAACCGTCAGATATCAATGGAAAGAGATGGTTGGACAGTAAGAACCAAAGACCGCAAATATGCAGCTCACTTCGAGCACACAATCGCGGTTCAGGCGGGAAAAGCTGATATATTATCATCATTTAAATTCATAGAAGAAGTTTTAGGAGATAAAGCGATTTAAGTATGGCAAAGCAATCTGCAATAGAACAAGATGGAGTTATCGTTGAAGCATTGTCTAACGCAATGTTTCGCGTAGAGTTAGAAAACGGACATGAAATTACTGCTCATATTTCAGGTAAAATGCGTATGCATTACATTAAAATTTTACCCGGAGATAAAGTGAGAGTAGAAATGTCACCTTACGACCTGTCAAAAGGAAGAATTGTATTCAGATATAAATAAACAAAAGATATGAAAACTAGAGCATCATTAAAAAAACGTACAGCGGATTGTAAAATCGTTAGACGTAAAGGCCGTTTGTATGTGATTAACAAGAAAAATCCTAAGTATAAACAACGTCAAGGATAATTTGTTATTTTTGCAAAAAATTAAAATAATATATGGCTATAAGAATAGTTGGTGTAGACTTACCTCAAAACAAAAGAGGTGAAATTGCGTTGACCTATATATACGGTATCGGACGCAGTAGTGCTGGACAAATCCTTGATAAGGCTGGCATTGACAAAGACATTAAGGTAAAAGACTGGACTGATGACCAGGCTGCCAAAATTCGTGAGATTATTGGCGAAAGCTACAAAGTAGAAGGAGACCTTCGTTCTGAAGTGCAATTGAACATTAAGAGATTAATGGATATCGGTTGCTACCGTGGTATACGTCACCGTATTGGTTTACCAGTAAGAGGCCAAAGTACTAAGAATAATGCACGTACTCGTAAGGGTAGGAAGAAAACAGTTGCAAACAAGAAAAAAGCTACTAAATAATAATTGTTGATATGGCAAAAAAAACAGTCGCAGCAAAGAAGAGAAATGTTAAAGTAGATGCTAACGGACAATTGCACGTTCATTCATCTTTCAACAATATTATTGTTTCTCTGGCAAATAGTGAAGGGCAGGTTATATCATGGTCATCTGCTGGTAAAATGGGATTCAGAGGTTCAAAGAAGAATACCCCTTATGCAGCACAAATGGCTGCTCAAGATTGTGCGAAAATTGCATATGATCTTGGTTTGAGAAAGGTAAAGGCCTATGTGAAAGGACCAGGTAACGGACGTGAGTCTGCTATCAGAACTATACATGGAGCTGGTATTGAAGTTACTGAAATCGTTGATGTAACTCCACTTCCACATAATGGATGTCGTCCTCCGAAAAGACGTAGAGTATAACAACTTAATTAAATGAAACTTGATTTTGTTATTGGATTGCATTTTTAATCTTCTCTGTAATCGCGGCTGCAACAAACAAGTTCCATGATTTGACAATTTAATAATAGTAATAAAATGGCTAGATATACTGGACCAAAAACAAGAATAGCTCGTAAGTTCGGTGAACCTATCTTTGGACCGGATAAAGTTCTTTCAAAGAAGAATTATCCTCCAGGACAACACGGAAACTCAAGAAAAAGAAAAACTTCTGAATATGGTATTCAGCTTCGCGAAAAACAAAAAGCTAAATACACATATGGAGTGTTGGAAAAACAATTCCGTAATTTATTCGAAAAAGCAGAATCTAAGAAGGGTATTACAGGCGAAATCCTTATCCAAATGCTGGAATGCCGCCTTGATAACGTTGTATACCGCTTAGGGATAGCTCCTACACGTGCTGCTGCTCGTCAATTAGTTAGTCACAGACATATAACTGTTGATGGTAAAGTGGTAAATATACCTTCTTATGCAGTATCTGCAAACCAATTGGTTGGAGTTCGTGAGAAGTCTAAATCATTGGAAGTAATCGCCGGCTCATTGGCTGGTTTCAACCACAGCAAATATGCGTGGTTAGAGTGGGATGATAACTCTAAAACAGGCAAATTATTACATATTCCTGAAAGAGCCGACATTCCGGAAAGCATTAAGGAACATTTGATCGTAGAATTATATTCTAAATAATAATTATTTCATGGCGATATTAGCATTTCAAAAACCTGATAAAGTATTGATGTTGGAAGCGGACTCCAAATTCGGTAAATTCGAATTTCGTCCGTTGGAACCTGGTTTTGGTATTACAGTAGGTAATGCACTGCGCCGTATTCTTCTTTCTTCATTGGAAGGTTTTGCTATCACTACAATTAAAATTGATGGTGTTGAGCATGAATTCTCAAGCATACCGGGAGTAAGAGAGGATGTTACCAACATAATCCTTAATCTGAAACAAGTTAGATTCAAGCAAGTAGTAGAAGAATTCGAGAGCGAGAAAGTAAGTATAACAATTGAGAATTCAACAGAATTCAAAGCAGGCGACATAGGTAAATATCTCACTGGATTTGAAGTGTTAAATCCTGAATTAGTTATTTGCCGTATGGATGCGAAAGCGACCATGCAAATTGATGTTACTATTAACAAAGGACGTGGATATGTTCCGGCAGAAGAAAACCGCGAATATTGTACCGATGTTAACGTAATCCCAATTGATTCGATTTACACACCGATACGTAATGTCATGTATACCGTAGAAAACTACCGCGTTGAGCAGAAGACTGACTACGAGAAACTGTTACTTGAGATTACTACTGATGGTTCCATACACCCGAAGGAAGCATTGAAAGAAGCAGCAAAGATTCTTATTTACCACTTCATGTTGTTCTCTGATGAGAAGATTACTCTGGAAACAACAGATATTGATGGTAATGAAGAGTTTGATGAAGAAGTTCTTCATATGCGTCAGTTATTGAAAACAAAACTTGTTGATATGGACTTGTCAGTTCGCGCGCTTAACTGCCTGAAAGCTGCTGACGTAGAAACATTAGGAGATTTGGTACAATTCAATAAAACCGACCTGCTGAAATTCAGAAACTTCGGAAAGAAATCGCTTACCGAGCTTGATGATTTGCTGGAAAGTCTGAATCTGTCGTTTGGAACCGATATTTCTAAATATAAATTAGATAAAGATTAACAAATGAGACACAATAAAAAGTTCAATCATTTAGGCCGTACTGCTTCTCATAGAAGTGCAATGTTATCTAACATGGCATGTTCTTTGATCGAGCACAAAAGAATCACTACGACTGTACAAAAGGCGAAAGCACTTAAAAAGTTTGTTGAACCTTTGATCACTAAATCAAAAGATGATACGACAAATTCTCGTCGTGTTGTATTCAGTAACTTACAAGATAAGCGTGCAGTTACAGAGTTATTTAAAGAGATATCTGTGAGGATTGGTGATCGCCCGGGTGGTTATACCCGTATTATTAAGACTGGTAATCGTCTAGGTGACAACGCTGAAATGTGCTTCATCGAGTTAGTAGACTACGATGAAAACATGATGAAAGAAACAGCAGCGAAGAAAACCACACGTACTCGCCGCTCAAAGAAAGCAGCTACAAAGGAAACTCCGATAGCTGAAACAGCAACGCCGGTAGTTGAAACTCCGACAATTGAAGAAGCAAAAGAACCAACAGCTGAATAAAATCAGAAGATTCTTATAGATACAGAAAACTGCGCGTATTACTTACCCGCAGTTTTTTTGTAAGCCTTCGGCAATTCCCGTTATCCCCCAAGTTAATAAGCAGTAAGCAGTAAGCATCCCACATCCGCCGTATATGAGATCGTTTTATGTTTTGTCATCTACACCACCGTTAGCTGGTAACAGTTCTTCCCAGTTAATGGGAGTTTGCAGTTTGGGTATCCTATCCAGAGTTTGACTAAGCCATCGGTGTGGATTAATTCCGGCCTGCTCACAACTACCTATCAAGGAGTAGAATACGCAGTTATCTTCGGCACCACTGTCGTTTCCTGCAAAGAGGTAGTTTTTTCGCCCCAAAGCAATGTGCTGTTTGGAGAAATGCAACGTGCTGTTTGTATTAGAAGCCCTTTGGAAAAACGGATTACTTTTATTTCCCAATAATTCTAACAGATATTTTGGGATAAATAAACAGATAAATAAGGATTTAATCAGATCGTTTTCAGCACCTACAGGAAGTTAGTTATTCAAAGCAAACTTCCTGTTTTTTATAATGTAAAACACAGAAATCTAAATAATTATAATCCGCAGGCAACTTTCAACTTTCAACTTTCACCTTTCAACTAAAAAGTTCTATCTTTGCATCGAATTTCAGAGAATAATTAATTTACTTAATTCTTAGTAAAAATGATAATAGAAAAAATTATTGGAAGAGAAGTCCTCGACTCAAGGGGTAATCCTACTGTAGAAGTAGACGTAGTATTAGAATCGGGTATTATGGGCCGTGCTTCTGTACCATCAGGTGCATCTACCGGTGAAAACGAAGCTTTGGAATTACGTGATGGCGATAAAAAACGTTACCTTGGAAAAGGTGTTTTGAAAGCTGTTGAAAACATCAATAAAACAATTGCTCCACACATCATTGGCATGTCTGCTCTTGATCAAAGAGGTATTGACTATGCTATGATTGATCTTGATGGAACTCCAACAAAATCAAAACTTGGCGCTAATGCTATTTTAGGTGTTTCTCTAGCTGTTGCTAAAGCTGCTGCTAATTACCTTGATATGCCTCTCTACCGCTACATCGGTGGTACTAATACATATGTATTACCTGTTCCAATGATGAATATTATTAATGGTGGTTCTCATAGTGATGCTCCGATTGCATTTCAGGAATTTATGATCCGTCCGGTAGGTGCTTGCTGCTTCCGCGAAGGTTTAAGAATGGGTGCTGAAGTATTCCACGCGCTAAAAAAAGTATTACACGATCGCGGTCTTAGCACTGCAGTTGGTGACGAAGGTGGTTTTGCTCCTACGCTTGAAGGAACTGAAGACGCTCTTAACTCTATCCTTGCTGCTATTAAGGCTGCCGGATACGAAGCTGGAAAAGATATCACTATCGGTTTAGACTGTGCTGCTTCCGAATTCTACAAAGATGGTATTTACGACTATACTAAATTTGAAGGCGATAAAGGTAAAAAAAGAACTGCTGCCGAACAGGTTGACTATCTTGAACAACTTATCAACGAATATCCAATTGACTCAATTGAAGATGGTATGAACGAAAACGACTGGGATGGCTGGAAAGATTTAACAGAACGCATCGGCGACCGTTGTCAGTTAGTTGGTGATGACTTGTTTGTTACTAACGTTAAGTTCCTTTCTAAAGGTATTGAAATGGGTTGTGCTAATTCAATCCTTATCAAAGTTAACCAAATCGGTTCTTTAACTGAAACTCTTGAAGCTATCGAAATGGCTCACCGTCATGGTTATACTTCTGTTACTTCACACCGTTCAGGCGAAACTGAAGATGCCACAATTGCTGATATAGCTGTAGCTACTAACAGTGGACAGATCAAAACCGGTTCATTGAGCCGTTCAGATCGTATGGCTAAATACAACCAACTTCTTCGCATAGAAGAGGAACTTGGCAGCCGTGCAGTTTACGGATACAAGAAGATTAAAAAATAAGAAGTTATTCTTATAGTATATAATAAAGGTTGTCTTTCATTGCGAAAGGCAACCTTTTAAGTCACAATCAATCTGTTACCTTAAATACCACCCCATCTTCACTTTGACTGTTTGCCGGCCAAAGGTGTCAACGTGTTCAACAGTTTTATTCATATCTATTTCCAGATTGCCTGTTCTTGCACCATTTTTAATATAAATAAAATGTGAACGGATATCACCGGAAAGGGTGAACGGGTATAAACGGAATATGCATAACTTTAAAATTTGCATCTAATTGAGCAACAGCAATAAAATGAAAAATAATCCTTTTGAAGAGTTAGGCGTAACAATTAAGCCCAAAGCCTTATTTCAAGCTTATTCCCATGAGGCAAATCAAGTCGATGTAGAAAAGAGAATAGAGGTGCTTGCAAAAGTTATGTATGCAGGCTATAATCTCAATAAAGTCGTAAATAATTATTTGCAAAGCAAAGGGGTTTTTAGCGATAAGGCAAGAAAGAACGAAATAATAGATACTTTCAATCTATATACTCATGTGATCTTAGATAAAGTAGAAGAAAACGAACCAAAGAAACTGCAAGATGCGATAAATGCTTTTGCTATTGCAATAAATGAAAAGTTCTCCATCAGAGATTTACTGATTGCTTATTTTGAAAATTCACAAAATTATTCGGTTTTAAGCTCGATAATAGGTGTTGATTTGGAAGAAGATATAAGCATGCGATTGCAAGAAAAAGACAAAAAAGAAAACTCGCAACCTCAATGGAAGCATGTAGAACTATATTCTTGGTTCAAAGAAGTTTTGATACCCGATATCCGGAATAATAATATCAGATATTGGCTTCCTTCTTCTCAAATGCCGGCAACGCAAATAGCAAATGTATTTATAAAGAAATATCTTCCTGTTGAAGACCACGAATTACTAAAAGTAAATGCGGAAAAAAGAAAGGAACGATTATATGAATTGGCGGAAAAGATTATCCGAGTTCTTTGGCTGAATGAGCCTCTTTTTGAGGAATCTATCTATTTGGTTCGTTGTAACTACACAGGAAAATCGGCATCCGAATTAGAATATTTATACGAGAATAATATTGTTTCTATTTGTATTCAAGAGGAAGAGACGGAAGACCAAGATTATTTTGATGCTTTGATAAACAACAATAACCCTCCGTATAATAATAAGTTGATTTATATT
>DAIMFE010000043.1:0-25032 GCA_036724805.1 Bacteroides sp. | reverse complement strand
CAGAATAAAAATCAATCCCTGGCATTATTAATTCTAATTTACATTAACTCTATTAGAGATTCCGGATAGGACACTTGTGCAAAGATAAAGTGAAAAATGAATTATACTACATTCTGCTATAAAAATTTTCAGTCGAAAACGCTCCCAGAACCCTTCTATCACATTTTTACTCATAGTGTGTTACAATTTAGAAATCTTCTGTTACATTCTCAGAAACCAATGTTACAACCAGTTATCATAATGAAACGAAAAAACAGATGGGAATGCCGTAATTGCCTTAAGTTTGTAACAGTAAAAACAAAGAGTTAATCAACTTATAATTTTATTAATTATTAAATGAATGTTTTTTATGGAAAACACGAATCGTTATCTCAGATCATTTGGACTGCTCTTACTATTATCTATTATTCCTTTATGGATGTTTTCGCAATCTATATCTGTTACAGGTATAGTGAAAGATGCATCAGGGGAAGGGGTAATTGGCGCCAGTGTTTTGGAAGAAGGAACCACCAATGGAGTTATCACCGATTTTGATGGTAATTTCACCTTGAAAGTTTCTCCGCAAAGCAAACTTGTTATATCTTATGTAGGATACGAAAGTCAGACTATAAATGTCGGCGGAAAAACCCGTTTCGATATTGTATTAAAGGATGACTCGCAATTGCTGAGCGAGGTCGTAGTTATTGGTTATGGTACGCAACGACGTGAGGCTGTAACTGGATCGGTGGCATCTATGCGTGGCGATGAACTTCGTGCAGTGCAAACAGGAAACATATCTTCTGCTTTGCAAGGTCGTGTGGCTGGTGTGGATTTGGCTCAGACATCTTCAAGACCCGGTGCATCTATGCAGATACGTATCAGGGGTACACGCTCACTAAATGCGAGCAACGACCCGTTGGTTGTATTGGATGGTATTCCATTTGCAGGATCACTGTCCGACATCAATCCAAGTGATATCAAGAGTGTTGATATACTTAAGGATGCCTCATCAACTGCGATTTATGGTTCACGCGGTGCCAATGGAGTTATCATGGTTACAACGAATAAGGGATATACCGAGCAGAAAGCACAGATGACCTATAATGGGTATTTTGGCATAAGAGATGCGCAGGAATATCCTATGATGAACGGGAAAGAATTTGTGGCTCTTCGCAAAGTAGCAGGTAAATATAGCAACGGTATAGATGAATCTGATGAGATGAATACCAATTGGCAAGACTTGTTCTATCGTACTGGTATCACTACCAGCCATGATGTGGGTGTCACCGGTGGTGGTAAAGCCAACAATTACAGTTTCGGTTTGGGCTATTATCATGATGAAGGAGTAGTACCGACACAGGAGTATAACCGTATGTCACTACGTGGATCACTTGATCAGGAAGTGAATAGATACATAAAAGTTGGATTTGTAACCAATAATACATATAATGTAACCGAAGGTGGAAATATAGGGCTATATGGAACATTATCCTTGTCACCTTTGGTTAATCCGAGGAATGAAGACGGCACATGGAAGAGAACAGTGAAAATGGCAACCGATGAACAATACATCTATCCACGTAAAGTTCTGGACGGATTAAAGGATCTTTGGATTCAAGAAGACAAAGCCTTTGCTACATATAATAATGTATATGCTGATGTGAAAATCCCTGGTGTGGAAGGGTTGTCGTATCGTATGAACCTGGGTTTGAATTTCCGTATGAATAACGGCGGTTCTTTCAAAGGACAAGGAATTAATGAAGTTAATCCTAACACTACTTCTTCGGCTTCTATCAGTAATTCGCATACCACGAACTGGACAGTTGAAAACTTGCTAACTTATGACCGTATTTTTGCCGATAAGCATAGGGTAAACGTAGTGGGAATGTATTCGGCTGAGCAAACTACATTCAATAAGTCTGCTGTTTCGGCAAGAGATATTCCTGCCGGATATTTCCAGTATTATAACTTGGGACATGCCGCTGGTGAAATCAGTATTAAACCCGAAGATCAGGGCTATTGGCAAAGTGGTTTAATGTCATGGATGGGTCGTGCCATGTATTCGTATGATGACAGATATATGGCAAGTGTAACTTTTCGCGCCGATGCTTCATCGCGTCTGGCTCCGGGACACCAATGGCACACATACCCTGCTGTGTCTTTAGGTTGGAATATTGCTAAAGAAGCGTTTTGGATAAACTTACTACCTATCGTTAATCAATTAAAATTTCGCGTAGGGTACGGAGAAACTTCAAACCAATCGGTTGATCCATACAAAACGCTCGGTCTACTATCATCCCGGCCTTATAATTTTGGTTCGATGAATTATGCAACCGGTTACTATGTTTCAGAATCAGCGAATGACAATCTGGGATGGGAATATTCAAGTACGTACAACTTCGGTTTAGATTTTTCTTTTTTGAATCACCGGATCTATGGAACATTTGAGTATTATATTCAGGATACCAAAGATGTATTGCTTAGCGTAGGTCTACCTTCCACAACAGGGGTTGGCAGTTACATGGCGAATATTGGAGCTACTGAGAATAAGGGATTCGAACTCTCACTCAATGGCGTTATTCTGAATAACATGAATGGTTGGAGTTGGGATGTTGGCGTTAATCTTTATTCGAACCGGAACAAATTGGTATCACTGGCCTCGGGCGCTCAAAGAGACGAGAATAACTGGTGGTTTGTAGGTCATCCTATTGATGTAATTTTCGATTATCAAAAGATAGGACTCTGGCAAGAAAATGAAAAAGCAGCGATGGACATCATGGAACCGGGAGGAAACGCAGGTATGATCAAGGTAAAATATACAGGCGAATATGATGCTAACGGTATGCCAACTCGTAAAATAGGACCGGAAGACAGACAAATCATGTCATTGGAACCCGACTTCCAAGGCGGTTTCAATACACGGGTATCTTATAAGAACTTTGATTTGAGTGTTGTGGGAGCTTTCAAAAGTGGAGGTAAACTGATAAGTACACTTTATTCTTCTTCAGGTTATTTGAACATGTTGACTGGACGCCGTGGAAACGTGAAAGTAGATTATTGGACACCCGAAAATACGAATGCCAAATATCCGAAACCAGGTGGAATTGAACAAAGTGATAATCCTAAATATGGTAGTACCATGGGTCATTTTGATGCCTCTTATCTGAAAATACGTGATATAACATTTGGCTATAATATACCTAAAGTCTTCTTAGGACGCTTTGGCATCAATAGTCTCCGGGTTTACGCAAGTGTACAAAACCCTTTTGTATTTTTCTCTCCATATCATGATGAATCAGGAATGGATCCGGAGACCAACTCTTATGGAAACGAAAATCAAGCAGTGACCAGCAATCTTCAAAAACGCTTGCTGATCATAGGAACAAATGCACCTTCCACCCGTAGTTATCTAGTTGGACTTAATTTAACTTTCTAAATCACTTTAACCAAAAATATAATATGAAAAAGTTATATACAAAACTCTTTATGGGAACAGTGCTTTTCTCACTGTTCTTAACAGGATGCTCTGATATACTGGATGAACAGCCCCGTAGTACGTACGATCCTAATTTTTTTAAAACAGAAACCGGTGTGATGGGTGGACTGAACTCCATGTACGCACACTTACGACAATTCTATGGCCAGTATTACTATACGGCATGTCAAATGCCTACGGATGAATATACTTTCGCCTGGAGTGCCGACAATAATTTTAAAGACATAGACCTTACGGAAGGAGTTGGTAATTATGCTGCAAATACGGTACGCTCGGATGCATTATGGAATGCAGCTTACTCCAATATTAATACAGCAAGTGGTGTACTGGAAAACGGTTCTTTATTGGGTATGTCGGATGTATTGTTAGCTGAAGCTAATTTTTTCCGCGCTTTTGACTATTTTCAGTTGGTACAAACCTTTGGCGGAGTACCGTTGGATCTGGGTTCGGGAGAATTGAAGTTCAATTTAAAACCTGTGCGTGTTTCAGTACGCAATACGGTACCAGAAGTGTACACCAAAGCTATTTTCCCCGACTTGATTATAGCAAGAGAATTATTGCCCGAAACCGGACGTGTAACAGGTGGTGCAACAAAAACTCTGGCTCGTCTTATGTTAGCGAAGGCCTACCTTACTTATGGATGGTGGCTCCAAAATCCGGAAAATATTCCGACTTATCCTGAAACTACACGTACCGATCCTGATGGACATGATGCAGTCTGGTATTTTCAACAGGCTTATGACATGGCTATAGAAGGTATTGAAAACCCCGGTTCATTCAAATTGCTTGATTATTATTATGACGTGCATCTGGGCTCAAACGATCGTAATGCTGAGGTGTTGCTTTATGCCGACCACACTGAGAATAGTGAGTTTTACGATGGACAAAGCCATTCTTACTTCCCAGGGGGTGCTCCTGGCAACCAGATCGTATGGTTTGCAACCTGGAGCTATACGATGATCAGAAGCAAACAGAAGCAGGTTGACAACACACTAAAGGATGTAGAATCCGTACAGCGTGAAGCAGCACAAGCATATGGTCGTCCATGGAGTTGTATGGCTCCTCCAATTGGTGTGTTCCAAAACACCTTTGCCGATAAAACCAATGATTCACGCTATGATGGAACATTTGTTACCACTTTCCGCGGGAACTGGACAAAAGGTAGTATCAGTGACCAGACGCTGTACAATGCCAATGGTATGGAGGTACATCCGGGTGATGCCATCCTTACTTTCCTTGATGAAGATCCGGTAAATGCCAATGACATTAATTACGATTCCGAAAGTGCAAAAGCAAGCGCAGTTGCGGCAGGTGTAATGGCAGGAAGAAGCGACTATGTAATTGCTCCAAGTCACATCAGTCGTGGAAGATATCCGAATCTTTGGAAATTAGGTACTTATCGTACAAACAACGGTGACGGGCTTGGTGAACCGAATGGAGGTATTACCCGTCCTATCAATATCGTTTATTTCTCTGAATTATATTTTGTTGCTGCAGAAGCTGCAGTGAAAGGTGCTACCGCAAAAACTGGCATGAACGCAAGAGAGTTGATCAATGTTATTCGTGCCCGTGCGGGTAAATGGCGTTGGGACAATAATGGTAATGTTGCGAAGAATGCAGACTACAGCACTGCAATGACCGGCCTAACACCTCTGACTATTGATATCAACTATATCCTTGAAGAACGTAGTCGTGAATATTTTGGTGAAGGCTTACGCTGGTTTGATCTGGTACGTACACAAAAGCTAATTGAATTTGCCGGTACTTATGAAATAGGTAGTGGTACCAATGATGGTGCTCCAATCGGTACGATGAGTACTACCGGTAGTCATACAAAACAAACTTATACACGTAAAATTCAGGATATCCATTATTTGCGCCCGATTCCTACAGGCCAATTGAATGCACTGGAAATGAGTGATGCTGAGAGAAAAACTTACCAGAATCCGGGTTATTAATATTCTTTTAAATCTGTACAAAAGTAGGGTGTGTCAAAAGTTAATCTTGCAACACACCCCAATTAAATATATAGAAATGCGACACAACAAATTATTACTCAGAAAGAAGCTGATTTATGTACTTCTGCTTATCTTATCATCTGCATGCGTAACCAACGTATATTCCCAAACTCCTCATCTTCGCAAACAAGGTACGGCAATGCAACTTATGGTAGATAGCAAACCTTTCCTAATCATAGGTGGAGAACTAGGCAACTCATCGGCATCGTCCGTTGAAGACATTGAAAAGATATTTCCCAAATTGCAGCGGATGGGACTAAACACTGTTCTCGTTCCGGCTTATTGGGATTTAATAGAACCAACAGAAGGTTCTTTCGACTTTACACTAATCGACAAAGTTATTCACCAAGCAAGGACAAACAACATGAAAGTCGTTTTCTTGTGGTTCGGAGCATGGAAGAACTCCATGAGTTGCTATGCCCCATTGTGGTTCAAAAAAGACTATAAGAAATATCCTCGCGCTTATACCAAAGCGGGAAAACCGTTGGAAATAGCCAGCTCATTCTCCGACAATGTGTATCAGGCAGATAACCGAGCTTTCGGGCAGTTTATGAAGCATATTGCTATTGTCGATAGTAAGGAACATACTGTGGTGATGGTGCAGATAGAAAATGAGATAGGTATGCTGGAAGATGCCCGTGATTATTCCAAAGAAGCCAATGCGTTGTTCAATGCTCCTGTACCTGAAGCATTCATGAACTACCTGAATAAAAATAAGAAGACACTGCACCACTGGATGGTAGAAAAGTGGAGTAAACAAGGATATAAAACAAAAGGTAATTGGCAGGAGATATTTGGGAAAGACCTGTATACGGATGAGATATTCATGGCTTGGTCGTACGCACAATATGTGGAAAAACTGGCACAAACAGCACGTTCCATTCATAATATTCCCTTGTTTGTCAATACGGCGATGAACAGTCGCGGACGTAAACCAGGCGAATATCCATCGGCAGGTCCGCTTGCGCACCTGATCGATGTTTGGCATTATGGTGCTCCAAGCATTGATATACTCGCACCAGACCTGTATGATAAAGGTTATGTAGACTGGGTGGCACAATATAAATTACACAACAATCCGTTGTTTGTCCCAGAAATCAGATTATCAAATAATAATGGCGTCCAGGCATTTTATATATTTGGCGAACATGACGCCATCGGGTACTGTCCATTCTCTATTGAAAATGGCTCGGATAATCCAGATGCTCCTACTGTACAGGCTTATGGAAAACTCAGCGAGTTGATGCCTTTACTCGCTAAATACCAGGGGAAAGGCGTTATGAACGGTTTACATTTTGATATGGATAATAAAGAAAGGATGCTAACGTATGGCGATTTGAAACTGACATGCAAACATTACTTTACCTTACCTTGGGATTCACGTGCCACAGATGGCAGTCAATGGCCTGAAGGTGGCGGAATCGTTTTGCAATTGGCTAAAGATGAATATATTGTAGCTGGTAGTGGCATTGTAATTGAGTTTCAGAAGGAAGGAGAGAACAAGTTGATTGAAGCCAAAGAGCTTGGGGAAGACGGATTTGTGAGTATGGGAGGCAAAGCTCAGAAACAGGAGACTATTTGGAAAGCTACTTCACGCGCAGGAATTGGCCCGGTAGATGAAGTTAAGATAAATCCCGATGGCACATTTGGCTACATTCGCCGCCTGAATGGTGATCAGACCCATCAGGGACGTCATATACGCATTCCGGTAGGAGAATTTAGCATCCTTCATGTAAGGCTGTACGAATATAAATAAGAACATCACATATAAAAAAACCTTATATGAATGTTAAGTCAGTCATTTAACATCGAAAAACAATGAAAAGATTAAAGTGTATTTCGGGAGTATTGTTTTTGGTAGTTACTCTTTTGGTTTCCTGTAATAATAAGTATCCCTTCCAGGATATCAGTCTCTCTTTTGAAGATCGAACCGAGGATCTGGTATCTCGTCTTACACTGGAAGAGAAAATCAACATTATGCGTTATGATTCAAAAGAGATCAAGCGTTTGGGAGTACCCGCGCATAATGCCTGGAACGAATGTTTACATGGAGTTGCACGTTCCGGACGAGCTACAGTATTTCCGCAAGCCATTGGCATGGCTGCCATGTGGGATGCTAACGGGATGGGAACCATTGCGAATGTGATTTCCGATGAGGCTCGTGCAAAACATCATGAATATGCTTCCCTTGGCAAACGGGGTATTTACCAAGGGTTGACGTATTGGACACCCAACATCAATATATTTCGTGACCCACGTTGGGGACGGGGAATGGAAACCTATGGCGAAGACCCGTATCTGACAGCCGAATTGGCTATTCCTTTTATTAAGGGTTTGCAGGGCGATGACGATAAATACCTAAAACTAGTGGCAACAGCCAAACACTTCTCCGTACATAGCGGGCCGGAGTCTACCCGCCATTCCTTTGATGTATGGCCCAGTGAATATGACTTGGCCGAAACTTATCTGCCACATTTCAAGCGTTCCGTAAAGGAAGCCGGAGTGTATTCGGTGATGTGTGCCTACCAGAGTTTTCGTGGAGCACCTTGTTGTGGAAATGAGTTTTTAAGCGGTTTACTGCGCGACCAATGGAATTTCGATGGATATATCGTGTCGGATTGTTGGGCCATTCGTGATTTCTTTGAAGAGAAAGGACACCATGTGGTTGCTACTCCCGAAGAAGCAGCCGCAATGGCAGTGAAAGCCGGAACGGATATGAACTGTGGAAACACTTACAGTCCTCATTTGTTGGATGCCGTAAAGCAAGGGTTGCTAACCGAGGCCGAGTTGGATGTGTCCGTGAAACGTATTATTTTGGCACGCATGAAACTGGGGCAGTTCGATCCACAGGAAATGGTTGCCTATTCAAAGATACCGTATGATGTGGTCGACAGCAAAGAGCATCAATTATTGGCCGATGAGGCTGCCCGCAAATCTATTGTTCTTCTGAAGAATGAAAAAAATGTGTTGCCTTTCAGCAAAGACGTGAAGAAAGTAGCAGTGATTGGCCCGAATGCAGATGACCTCGAAGTTCTGTTGGGTAATTATAATGGCTATCCGGTAAATCCTAAAACACCGCTCACCGGACTGAAAGAGAAACTACCTAATGCAGAAGTGCTTTTTGCCCAAGGTTGCGAGCTAGCCGCCGGATTACCTTATTTCTCGGCCGTACCCACTGAATATTTGTACACCGATGCCAGCCTTTCGGCACATGGCATGAAAGCGGAATACTACAACAACAAAGAACGAAAAGGCAGTCCTAAACACACACAGATTGATCAGAATGTGGATTTCACATGGAGAACAACAGCACCTTTTGCTGATATTAAGTACGATAATTTTTCGGCAACGTGGACGGGTGTACTTGTACCTCCTGTAAGCGGGAACTATGCCTTAGGAGCCGAAGGTTTCAGTGGTTTTAAATTCTATCTGAACGATTCACTACTTATTGGCTATATGAGTGAACACCATCCAACGAAGAAATATGAGCGTCTGGATCTGGAAGCAGGCAAATCGTATCAGATTCGCATTGAATATACACAGGATAATACGGATCACGCCATGATGCGTTTTATCTGGGATACACCGAAAACCAATCTGAAACAAGAAGCCATTGACTTGGCTAAGAACTCAGACTTGGTGGTATTATGTATGGGGTTGAGCCCATTACTTGAAGGTGAAGAAATGCCGGTGAAAGTCGACGGCTTTCATGGTGGCGACCGCCTGGATATAAAACTTCCCAATACGCAAACCGAACTGATCCGTGAAATACATAAGTTGGGTAAACCCACAGTTATGGTTCTACTGAATGGTAGTGCGTTGGCATTCAACTGGGAAGCCGAAAATATTCCGGCAATCATTGAAGCCTGGTATCCCGGACAAGGTGGGGGTGCAGCTATTGCCGATGTGATCTTTGGTGATTACAACCCGGCAGGACGTTTACCACTAACATTCTACAAGGACATCAACCAAATTCCTGCACTGAACGACTACGATATGGAAGGAAAAACCTATCGATACTTCGCAGGCGAACCCCTCTACGAGTTTGGCTATGGATTGAGCTACAGCACATTTGAATATACAGTGAAAGATATTCCGACATCGGCCAAACCGGGCGATAAGATCACAGTTTCGGTAGATGTAAAGAATACCGGCGCAATGGATGGCGATGAAGTAGTTCAACTTTATGTGTCTTTACCCAACAGTAAATTAAAACATGCCATACGTTCTCTGCAAGGCTTTAAACGTGTTCACCTGAAAGCCGGAGAAACAAAAACCGTAGAGTTTAAGTTGGAACCCTGGCAAATAGCTGCACGCGATAAAGATAATTTTGCTATCGTTGAAGCAGGCAAAGTGAACATTTCCATCGGTGGCAAGCAGCCTGACAAGAAAGCCATTGTTTCCCGACAAGTAGTTGTGAAGGATATTAAATTGGTGGGTGACACCTACTATATAAAAGAAATATAGAACAACAAAAGCCATGAAAAAATTGATATTATTTCTCTCTCTCATTCTCTATATAGGACTTGTACAAGCGGAGGACGGTAGTCGGTTGTGGCTTCGTGTATCTGCTACTGCCAATGCCGAAGTGAGTTGTAACAAACAATCGCCCACAATAAGCATAGCCTTGAAAGAACTGCGCACGCAGTGGAAAGGCGCCAAGGTTCAACTAAAACTTAATTCCGCATGGTATTTCGGCAAGGGCACTTTTCCGTCATCTCCTCAGGGCTACGCTATCCGTTGTCAGGGAGTAAATAATCCGGTGATTATCGAATCCGCTTCGGAGCAAGGATTGCTCTATGGCGCCTATCACCTCTTGCGATTACAGGAAACGGGGCAAATCAGCGGGCAACTTCAAGTGACAGAATCGCCCCGATACGATATCCGTATCCTTAATCATTGGGACAACCTGAACCGAAGCGTGGAGCGTGGGTATGCCGGAATTTCCCTCTGGAATTGGGAAGAACTGCCTGGTACGGTTTCTCCAAGATATGAAGCTTATGCCCGCGCCAATGCGTCTATTGGTATCAACGCTACGGTTCTGAATAATGTAAATGCCACTCCACAAATCCTTTCTGCTGCTTATCTGGAAAAGGTGAAAGTGTTGGCTGATATTTTCCGCCCGTATGGTATCCGGGTTTATTTATCTATCAACTTCTCATCGCCGGCAGAACTGGGTGGACTTCCTACTTCCGATCCATTGGACAAAGCAGTGCAACGTTGGTGGAAGAACAAGGCCAGTGAAATCTATAAACTCATACCCGACTTTGGCGGCTTTTTGGTAAAAGCCAACTCCGAAGGTCTTCCCGGACCGCAAGACTTTGGGCGCACTCATGTAGATGGCGCCAACATGATTGCCGATGCCTTGAAACCTTACAAAGGAATTGTGATGTGGCGCGCATTTGTCTATAATCCCGGTGATGAAGACCGTGCTAAACAAGCCTATCAAGAGTTTATGCCTTTTGATGGCAAATTCCGTGATAATGTGATTATTCAGGTCAAAAACGGACCGATCGACTTTCAACCTCGTGAGCCATTCAGCCCACTGTTCGGTGCCATGAAAAAGACTCCTGTCATGGCCGAGATGCAGATCACACAGGAATATTTGGGTTTCTCCAATCACATAGCCTATCTGGCACCAATGTGGAAAGAATGCCTGGATAGCGATACATATCAACAAGGCGAGAACTCAACTGTGGCGCGCGTAACCGATGGAAGTATTTATCCGCAAAAGATAAAAGCCATAGCCGGTGTAGCCAATATCGGTACCGATGTTAACTGGTGCGGACATCATCTGGCACAAGCTAACTGGTATGCTTTCGGACGTCTGGCTTGGAATCACGAACTTACTTCTGAGCAAATCGTGAATGAATGGATTGCGTTAACCTTCGAGACGCCCGAATCCATAAAGCAGAATACGCAGCCCGACTCTCAACTCTCAACTTTCAATTTTCAACTCTCAAAGTTGATGCTGGAATCTCGCGAAGCAGTTATAGAATATATGATGCCACTCGGACTGCATCACCTGTTTGCTTTCGGGCATCATTATGGGCCAGAGCCCTGGTGTGATATACCAGGAGCCCGACCCGACTGGATGCCTGGTTATTACCACAAAGCGGATGTTAAAGGCCTCGGGTTTGATCGGAGCCATACAGGTAGCAATGCCGCAGTACAATATCATGCTCCGTTGGGCAAACAGTTTGACAGCCTGTCAACCTGCCCCGAAGAATTGATTCTCTGGTTCCATCACGTTCCTTGGGATCATCAGATGAAAAACGGCCGTATCTTTTGGGACGAACTATGCTACACATACGATCGTGGAGTACAAAAAGTTCGCCATTTCCAGAACGTGTGGGATAGGTTGGCCAATCATGTAGATGCACAACGTTTCTCCGATATCCAACATAAACTAAAAATCCAGCTGCGTGATGCCATTTGGTGGAAAGATGGTTGCTTGTTGTACTTCCAAACGTTTTCGGGTAAACCTATTCCGTATGATATTGAACGCCCCATCCATGATCTTGAAATACTGAAGAAATACCGATTAAAGATCGATAATCATACCAATGCACCAGAGGAACTCCTCTTCCGTAAATAAGAAATTAGAAAGTTACATTGACCCCAAATGCACGTTGCATTTGAGTAAACAGCACGTTGCATTTTCTCAAATGCAACGTGCTAATTCGAAAAAGCAACGTGCATTTGGGGCAACACAACGTTGCATTTTGGTTGGGTGTAACAAACAATAAACAATATGTAACATCCGAAACCGCCAGTGTAACATGCGGTAAACCTTGTGAAACATCAAGAAAGGAATAATACGTAAATCCTCGTTAAGTTTGCATAGTAAATCATTTTTCTCTGAAAGTAATAGAGTTAGGTAATTATAAATTAGGAGCGGCAGTTAGTAGATTATGGTAAACGTTTTATTAAAGATAAATGTTGTTTGTTTCATGCTCTTCCTCACGCTTTTGTGTGAGGCAAAGGTGAAACTCCCTGTAATCCTTTCCAACGGAATGGTGTTACAACGCGAGCAGAATATACAGGTTTGGGGAAATGCTGATCCCGGCGAACAGGTAACAGTGCACTTCCTCAAAAAAAAATATACCACACAAGCCGGTGAAGATGGTAACTGGAAGGTTACCCTGCCTCCAACAAAAGCAGGGGGGCCTTATACAATGGCCATCAATGGAGTTGAACTCAAGAATATCCTCATAGGCGATGTTTACCTCTGTTCGGGGCAATCCAATATGGAACTGCCTATAAACAGGGTGACTGATATGTTTCGCGATGAAATCGCAACATATAGTAATCCGATGATTCGTCATATTAAAGTACCACTGAACTATAACTTCCACAAATCTCAGGAAGATATCAAGCCAACGGAGTGGAAAGAACTCAATCCGGTTGATGGTATGCAGTTCTCTGCGTTGGCCTACTTCTTTGCCAAGGAAATGTACGAAAAAAATAAGATACCCGTAGGATTGATTAATAGTGCCGTGGGCGGTTCGCCTATTGAAGCATGGATCAGTGAAGAAGGGTTGAAACCCTTCCCTAAATACCTTAGTGACAGAGACCTGTATCGGTTGGACGAATATGTGGAAGCCATTCGTAAGACTGACCGTATGAAACAAAATCGTTGGAGTGAAGTGCTATATAAGAATGATCCGGGATTGCACGAACCAACTAAATGGTTCGATGCTGCTTACGATGATACAGACTGGCAAACTTTTGACTTGTTCGATACGGGTTGGAGTAATAATGGGATAAATCCTAATAACGGTTCGCATTGGTTCCGTAAAGAGATAGAGATATCCGAAAAACAGGTTTCCGGGCAAGCAACCCTACGTTTAGGCTGTATTGTTGATGCAGATTCGGTGTATGTAAACGGTACATTTGTGGGTACTATTGCTTACCAATATCCACCACGCATCTATAAGCTGCCCGAAGGTTTACTGAAAGTTGGAAAGAATACGGTTACCGTACGACTAATTAGTTACGGTGGGCGTCCGCGCTTTGTTCCCGATAAACCATATAAGATTGTTTTCAACAACAATGAACTTAGCCTGGAAGGGATCTGGAAATACAAACAAGGGGCTCCAATGCCTGCCTCAACTGGCGGAACAACTTTCCAATACATACCCACGGGATTGTACAATGCCATGATTGCACCATTGAGAAACCTGTCATTTAAAGGAGCCATTTGGTGCCAGGGCGAATCAAATACCGGAAGGTACAACGAATACTATGATTTGCTGACCTCCATGATCGCCGATTGGAGAACCAAGTTAGCCTCTCAAGTTCCTTTTGTCATTGTTGAACTGGCCGAATATGGTAAACCCGATGGTTGGGATCTCTTCCGGCAGGTGCAACGCCGGGTGGCCAACGATACTCCAAATGCGGCATTAGCACCCGCTAAGGATCTTGGCGAGTGGAATGATATTCATCCGTTGAACAAAAAAGCGGTGGGCATACGTGTAGCCAATGAAATGAATAGACTAATAAACTAGAATAAAATGAATACATCATCCCAGACTATCAGTGAATCCAAAGGATTTTATAAACTGTCTTGGTTACAACGCATTGGTTTTGGCTCGGGCGACCTGGCGCAAAACCTGATATATCAGACAGTTAGTATATATTTGCTCCTGTTTTATACGAACGTTTACGGGCTTCCTTCCAAAATGGTCGCCTTAATGTTTCTTATTGTCCGGATTGTCGATGTCATCTGGGATCCTATGGTGGGGGCTTTTGTAGACAAGCATAATCCGAAATTGGGAAAGTACCGAGCATACCTTATTCTGGGAGGCATTCCGCTTACCGGATTTGCTATCCTCTGTTTCTGGAACGGGTTCTCGGGCTCACTGCTATACGCTTATGTTACATACGTAGGCTTATCGATGTGCTATACCTTGATAAATGTGCCATACGGAGCCTTGAATGCTTCACTTACGCGTGATACCGACGAAATCACCAAACTAACCTCCGCACGCATGTTCCTGGCAAACCTGGGAGGATTGGCAGTGGCTTATGGAATTCCTGTTATTGTACAACTACTTTCTCCAGATGGGAAGATCAACTCAGTGGAATCGGCTAATGCCTGGTTCATCACCATGTTCATGTATGCCGTTATAGGACTTGGATTGTTAATTTTCTGTTATACTCAAACGAAAGAACGGGTGGTGATGGATGCAAAAGAAACGGCCACGGTAAAAGTGTCCGATCTGTGGACAGAGTTCAAGCACAACCGTCCGCTACGTGTATTGGCCTTTTTCTTCATCACTGCATTTGCCATGATCTCTGTAGGCAACTCTGCCGGTTCTTATTATATGATTTATAACGTACAGGCTCCCGAGATGTTACCTTATTTTGCCGGATTGGGTTCTATACCCGCATTTATCTTTATGCCGATGGTTCCCACCATCAAACGTGCTATAGGTAAGAAGCAGATGTTCTATGTCTTTCTTTCTATCGGTATACTGGGTATGGCATTGCTCTATATAATCTCGGTAGTTCCGGCTCTCAAAAGCCAAATTTGGTTGGTTCTTGTGGCTCAGTTTATAAAATCAACTGGTGTGATTGTTGCTACAGGATACATGTGGGCGTTGGTTCCCGAAGTCATTTCGTATGGCGAACATGTTACCGGAAAAAGAATCTCGGGCATCGTAAATGCATTAACAGGTATCTTCTATAAAGCCGGTATGGCTTTAGGAGGAGTGGTTCCCGGACTTGTATTGGCTTTTGTTGAGTTTGATGAAAAGAATACAGTAACACAGTCGGCCTTTACCGAACAGGGAATCTTGTGGCTTGTGGCCGTAATTCCAGCCATGTTACTTATTATAGCCATGTTTATCATTTCAAAATACGAACTATCGGACGAAGCGATTGATAAGATAAACATGGAGATCGAAGAAAGACACCTGAAAGGATAATTATACGACAAAACAAGAAACATTATGAAAAGATTTTTGAATACGAAAACCGCTTCCTGTGCCTTGCTGGCACTCCTTTTCCTATGCGCCTGTGGTACAGGTGTCTCAAAAAGCCAACCAACTACACTTAAAGATGCTCTGAAAGGAAAATTCTATATCGGCGCTGCACTAAATGAAGACCTGATCAATGGCCGGGACGCTGCCGGAGTGCGTGTATTGGAACAACAATTCAGTTCCATCGTAGCCGAGAACTGCATGAAGAGCATGCATATCCACCCGGAAGAAGGAAAATACGATTTTACCTTACCCGATCAGTTTGTAGCACTGGGGGAGAAAAACAACATGTGGATCATTGGGCATGCCCTGATCTGGCATTCACAATTATCTTCCTGGTTCTGTGTGGACGAAAAAGGAAACAACGTGAGCCCTGAAGTCTTGAAACAACGCATGAAAGAGCATATATCTACCATCGTTGGACGTTATAAAGGACGGATCAAAGGTTGGGATGTGGTAAATGAAGCCATCCTCGACAATGGAAATATGCGCGACAGTAAATTCTATCAGATATTGGGTGATGAATTTATGGAACTTGCTTTCCAATATGCACATGAAGCCGATCCAGAAGCAGAACTGTATTACAATGACTATAACGAATGGCATTCGGGTAAGCGCAACGCCATTGTACAACTCATCCGGAAATTTAAAGAAAAAGGTATTCGTATCGATGGAATCGGTATGCAGGGACATATCGGGATGGACTACCCCTCTATTCAGGAATACGAAGAAGCCATTTTGGCCTACTCAAACGAGGGAATGAAAGTGATGATCACCGAACTGGATATGTCGATCTTACCAATGCCCGACAGGAATGTGGGTGCCGAGATTTCGGCCAGTTTTGAATATAAGAAAGAAATAAACCCATACACCAATGGCGTACCTGCCGAAAAAATGCAAGAATGGACAAATCGTTTCGGTGACTACTTCAAGTTGTTCCTAAAGCATCAGGATAAAATCAGCAGGGTAACCATGTGGGGCATATCCGACAAAGACTCCTGGAAAAATGACTTTCCGGTACAAGGACGTACAGACTATCCGTTACTATTCGATCGGAATTATCAACCGAAAGCATTGGTTAAATCTATAACAGAACGGGCTGTTTCTGCGCAATAATGCTTCTTTTATATAAAATAACAGTAGTATAAGTTTGCTAAAATATACATATAAACAAAAGAATCAGCACATTGAAAAAAGAAAGTAATCATAATCAAAGAAACAACATAGTAAAATGAAAAAAGAAGCGAGATATCTGGTGCCCGGCGACTACATGGCCGACCCATCTGCACATGTATTTGAAGGAAAACTCTATATTTATCCTTCGCACGACTGGGAAAGTGGTGTTCCCGAAAATGATAACGGCGATCACTTCAACATGAAGGACTATCATGTTTTTTCAATGGAGGATATCGATGGTGAGGTTACTGACCATGGCATAGTATTACGCACGGAAGATGTTCCTTGGGCTGGTCGACAACTATGGGATTGCGATGTGGCTCTCAAAGATGGCAAGTACTACATGTATTTCCCGTTGAAAGATCAGAACGATATTTTCCGCATTGGCGTTGCTATTAGTAACCGCCCCGAAGGGCCGTTCATTCCGCAGGAAAATCCAATGAAAGGAAGCTATAGTATGGACACCGCCGCATTCGATGATGGCAACGGCAACTTCTATCTCTATTTCGGTGGTATCTGGGGCGGGCAGCTGCAACGCTACCGCAACAATAAAGCACTGGAGTGTGCTGAGTTCCCAGCCAATGACGAACCTGCCATCCCTGCCCGTGTTGCACGCTTAAGGGAAGATATGCTGGAATTTGCAGAAGAACCCCGCGCGGTATTTATATTGGATGAAAACGGTAAACCTATGACAGCTGGTGATGAACACCGTTTCTTCGAGGCTTCCTGGATGCATAAATACAACGGTAAATACTATTTCTCTTATTCAACCGGAGATACGCACATGATTTGCTATGCTATTGGAGATAATCCTTACGGACCATTTACGTATCAAGGCGTAATCCTGACTCCGGTAGTGGGCTGGACTACTCACCATTCCATTGTTGAGTATAAAGATAGGTGGTATCTGTTCTATCACGATAGTGCACCCTCTGGTGGAAAAACTTGGCTACGCAGCATGAAAGTGGTTGAACTGGAATACAATGCGAACGGTACGATAAAGACGATTGAAGGACAGTAAAGTCAATTCCACACAATGAAGTTTTGAACATTCTACTTTTACCTCGCGGCATGCCTATAGAAGTTATAAAAAAGTTTCTTGCAGCCAGCAATTAAAAAGAGATGCCCTCACGGGCTATCTCTTCCGGTGGAGATAGATAAATATTAAGGCTTATAATCTCCAACATAGTTAGTTTTAGGTTTTCTAATTGGGTTAAAGCTAGTCTGTGACATTTGTCATTTATTATATAAATGCAAGGAAATAGAAATACTGCATGGAATAGTTTTTTTTGTTCAAAAAAAGATGATTAAATTTGTTGCAAGAAGAAAAGGTTATAAAACACCATGTTCCAAAAACAATGAAAATCAATTATAACAATGAAAAAAGTAATCAACAGCAGTAAGGCACCGGGAGCAATCGGCCCCTACAGTCAGGCAATAGAAGCAAACGGAATTGTATTTATTTCCGGTCAGTTACCCATTAATGCAGAAACCGGAGAGATGGTAGAAGGCGCAGAAGCACAAGCCCGGCAATCCCTTGAAAATATAAAGCACATTCTGGGCGAAGCCGGACTTACAATGGATAATATCGTAAAAACAACTGTTTACTTAAGCGACATGTCTTACTTTGCTGATATGAATAAAGTTTACGCATCGTATTTCTCGGGAGACTTTCCTGCCCGCTCTGCTTTTGCAGTAAAAGAATTGCCTAAGCAAGCCTTAGTGGAAATTGAATGCATTGCGGTTAGATAATAAATCGGCAACAATAAAGCTACTCCCTCCTACGAAGATAACATCTTCGTAGGAACTTTTCTTTTGAGCATCCTTTAATGCCGATACCACATTGGGGTATGTTTCGCCGGTTAATCCGTATTTGCCGGCTATCTCTTTCAGTTCCTCTTCCGGAAGAGCACGTTCAATACTTGCTTTTGTAAAATAATAATGCGCATTAGTTGGTAATAGCGCCATTACTCCCGATATATCTTTATCGTTCACCATGCCGAATACAATATGCAATTCCCGATAACTTTGCATATTCAGCTGCTCAACAATATATTTTATACCCGCAACATTATGCGCTGTATCGCAAATTATTCGAGGATCCGTTTGCAATATCTGCCATCTTCCCATTAATCCGGTCGATTCGATTACATATCCAAAAGCGCGTACTACATTCGGTATTTTGATATTATATCCAATATTATCCAACTGATGAAGGGCCGACAATAGGGTATTGGTGTTTTTTATCTGATACAGCCCTTTCAACTCTCCATGAAAACTTCCGTAGTACTTAGTTTCATAAAAGAAGCTACCATCGGGTTCTGTTTTTACACTTTTCAGCACCTGTTCATCCTCTGCAAAAATAATCGGCGCATTCCTCTCCGCAGCTTTTTCTATAAATACTTTTCGCGTTTCCGGAACCGCTTCACCAATAATTACAGGTGTTTCACGCTTAATAATACCCGCTTTCTCGAAGGCAATCTTTTCTAACGAATCTCCCAACAATGAGGTATGATCGAAGCTGATATTAGTTATTATGGAAAGATCCGGATTAATAATGTTCGTACAATCCAATCGTCCCCCCAAACCAACTTCAATTATTGCAACATCCACTTTCATTTCAGCAAAGTACAAAAAAGCCATGGAAGTTGTTATTTCGAAAAAAGAAGGATACAAAGGCTCAAAGGAAGAACGGTATTTATTTACAAACGCTATGATATATTCCTCAGAAATCATCTCTCCGTTAATCCGAATCCGCTCTCTGAAATCTACCAGATGAGGAGAAGTATATAATCCTACCTTGTATCCGGCTTCTTGAAGAACAGCCGCCAATGTATGAGAACAAGTTCCTTTACCATTCGTTCCTGCAATATGTATGGTTCTGTATTTTGTATGCGGATGATGAAAATATTCATCTAATGCACAGGTGTTTTCCAGCCCTTCCTTATATGCCTTACTACCAATTTGCTGGAACATCGGCATTTGGGTATATAGATACTCCAGTGTTTCTTTGTAATTCATTATTAAAAATTGAAAATTGAAAATTGAAAGTTAATCATCTTCTTGGTTTCTATTTGTTTATTCTCTATATTGCTGGCAAAAGTAGTGAAAACTATCTTCATTAATTTTCTATTTTCAACTTTTAATTCAACTAACTATGGGAAATAAAAAGAATTTCGTTCTCGATACCAATGTTATTTTGCACGACTATAACTGTTTGGAAAACTTTCAGGAAAATGACATCTACTTACCAATTGTTGTCTTCGAGGAGCTCGACAAATTTAAGAAAGGCAACGAGCAGATAAATTTTAATACCAGAGAATTTATTCGTGAGCTTGATTTGATTTCTTCGGATGGACTTTTTAACGAAGGGGTAAAACTTGGAGAAGGATTGGGTAACTTGTTTGTTGTTCCCGGTGATATTAAATCCTCAAAAGTGGAAGCTTCTTTTCCCGAACGCAAACCCGACCATCAGATATTGGCCGTAGTAGATTATCTGGACAATAAACATCCGGACATGAAGACTATTTTGGTTACAAAAGATATCAATCTTCGGATGAAGGCTCGTTCTTTGGGATTACTTTGTGAAGATTACAACAACGATAAGGTAATGAATGCGGATATCTTTGAGAAAACCAGTGAAAGTTATGAGGTTAGCGCCGAACTTATAGATGAAATCTATTCTTCGAGAGAAGGCATTGACGCAAAAGAACTGGACCTTCAAAATGTGCTTCGCCCTAATGAATGTTTTGTTCTGAAAAGCGACCGTAATAGCATTCTTGTCCGAAATAATCCATTTACTCATAGTGTTCATCGGGTACGCAAAACCAAGAATTATGGTATCGAGCCACGTAATGCCGAACAATCTTTTGCTTTCGAAGTTCTGAATGATCCGCATATTAAATTGGTTGCTATTACCGGAAAGGCAGGTACGGGAAAAACTTTATTAGCGCTGGCTGCTGCTCTTGCCAATTTAAATGATTATAAACAAATACTCCTCGCCCGCCCTATCGTGGCTCTTTCTAATAAAGATATTGGTTTTCTTCCGGGCGATGCCAGTGAAAAGGTTGCACCTTACATGCAACCCTTATTCGATAATCTAAGTGTAATCAAAAACCAGTTTGCACCTAACTCTACGGAAATAAAGAAGATTGATGAATTGCAAAAAAGTAATCAGCTGGTGATTGAAGCCCTTGCGTTTATCAGAGGAAGAAGTTTGAGCGAAACGTATTGCATTATTGACGAAGCCCAGAATCTTACTCCGCATGAAATAAAAACAATTATTACCCGTGCCGGCGAAGGAACCAAGATGGTGTTTACAGGAGATATTCAACAGATTGACCAACCCTATCTGGATAGTGAATCGAACGGACTAGTGTATATGATTGATCGTATGAAGGATCAGGAATTGTTTGCCCATGTGAATCTGGTGAAAGGTGAAAGAAGTCAGTTGAGCGAATTGGCAAGTATATTGATGTAGTAGAGGAGGAGGTAAAGTGAGGTAGAGGAGGTTGGCAAAATTGAGTTTTAATTTTGTTCATTGAAAACCACAGATTACAAAGATAAAGTGAGTTATAATTATTATGGTAATCTGTGGCTTTTTAAGGCAATAAACAGGTAGTTATACTTTCGCAAAAGGGAAATATGCGAACGACATATTGAACTTGATTAAGGGGAATCCTCAAATAACAATCCGTGCAATGGCACAGGTTCTCTCGGTTTCTGAAAGAACAGTTGAAACAGCTTTGGCGACTTTAATTAAAAATAATCCCAATATATCCATTAGGGTTATTTGGTTATTTGAAACAAAAGTTATTAAACAACATGCGGCATTATTACCCCTTTGGTGTGTGTATTTCATCAATTACCATTGGTTTTAACCGACAATTGATAAACCATATCATTTTTTATAACCATCAATAAATTTCTTCACCAATGCAGAAACAGCAAAACCATCTATGTCATTCTCGTTAATGCGTTGATACCCAATAATCATAGAATCTTCCGGCAAAACAATCTCGTAGAAATCGGCATAGATAATTCTGTGTGACAGCACATGCTTTACATTGGAAAGAACTTTTTTGGCATGAAAATTGCTAATTCCACATAAAAGGTCAGAGAATTCGGGTAAAGAATACAATTCCTCTTCTGTTAATGGATCTGTAGTTTCGATGAGCGGAAACTCAAATAAATTCTTCCATATATCATTTTCCGTACGCTTCCGTATAAATGTATATTTGCCAGCTCTAACGTATATATAATTTAAATAGCGATTGGTGGTTTTTGTTTTCTTTGATTTTACAGGTAATTTCTTTACTGTATTTTGAGCAAACGCCATACAACTTGCAGATAACGGACAGTTAAAGCAGCTTGGAGAAACAGGAGTACATTGTAAAGCTCCGAATTCCATAATTGCCTGATTATACAATGCCGGTTTCTTTTTATCTATTAATTCCTGTGCCAATTCTTTGAATTCTTTTTTCCCGCCTGTAGAATCAATTGGGGTATCGATTCCAAAATAGCGGGCAAGAACCCGGTAAACATTTCCATCTACCACAGCATAAGGCATGTTATAAGATATGGAACAAATGGCTGCAGCAGTATATTCACCAACTCCTTTCAAGTTAAGAACATCCTGATAAGTTTCCGGAAATATTCCGTTCATACTTTTGGCTGCTATATGCAGGTTGCGGGCACGAGAGTAATACCCTAATCCCTGCCAGTATTTCATAACCTCATCTTCCTCGGCCAAAGCCAATGTAGCAATATCGGGAAAACGTTTAATAAAGCGGAGAAAATATTCGTATCCCTGGGCTACTCGCGTTTGCTGAAGAAT
Organism: Bacteroides sp.; assembly: GCA_036724805.1. Lineage (GTDB taxonomy): Bacteria > Bacteroidota > Bacteroidia > Bacteroidales > Bacteroidaceae > Bacteroides. The sequence continues at coordinate 2,541 of DAIMFE010000043.1, read as the reverse complement.
TATTTCGGATATCCATATGGTATATGGATCGGTTGTATTCCTCCAGGGAAGTTCACGTTTGTTTTGCTGATACCAATGGATGAGTTGAGAGTTGAAAGTTGAAAGTTGAGAGTTATGCATGGCCATAATAGAATCTTAAATGCAGAGCAAACTTAATGATTTTATTTGGTATGCTCTTTATTTCTATCATTAAATAGAAAAAAGAGGCAAATATGTTCCTCCAAATCTCAAAAAAGACGTGATATATTTTTTTCGCACGTCAAAAAGCTATATATTTGCATTCCAAAATTTTAGACCTGAATTTTAAAGTTTTATATAGTAATAATTATTATTCTGAAACAAGATGACTAAAGCAGATATCGTTAACGAAATTACCAAAAATACTGGTATCGACAAACAAACTGTTCTTACTGCGGTAGAAGCATTTATGGAAACGATAAAAGAGTCTCTTTCGAGAGAAGAAAATGTGTACCTACGTGGTTTTGGTAGCTTTATAGTTAAGAAAAGAGCTCAAAAAACCGCACGGAATATCTCTAAGAATGTAACCATCATTATTCCGGAACATAACATTCCATCTTTCAAGCCTTCTAAAACATTCATGGAAATGATTAAGAAATAATATAATTATAGAGTATTAACTAAAAAACGTAAAGCCATGCCAAGCGGAAAAAAGAAAAAAAGACATAAAATGTCTACGCATAAGCGAAAAAAAAGACTAAGAAAGAACAGACATAAAAATAAAAAATAATTTTTTAGTCTGAATATCAGAATACGGAGAACAAACTTGCAAAGCTAAAGCCTTTGGGGTTTGTTCTTTGTGTAATGTAAGAAGTAGAGAAGTTTATAAAGGAAGGTAAAGTGAGGTAAAGTAAATGCCTTGATTTACACCATAGAAACGCCTCACTTTACCTTTCTTTACCTCACTTCACCTCACTTCTAAACTAAATTAAACCTATTTAAATAAATGACAAGTGAACTGGTAGTAAACGTTCAACCCAAAGAAGTTTCTATTGCCCTTCTCGAAGATAAGAGTTTGGTAGAACTTCAAAGTGAAGGAAGAGGACTTTCATTCACGGTGGGTAACTTGTATTTAGGACGGATAAAGAAAGTAATGCCCGGACTGAATGCTTGTTTTGTGGATGTGGGCTACGAGAAAGACGCTTTTCTTCATTATTTAGATTTAGGTCCTCAATTTAACTCTCTCGAGAAGTATGTTAAGCAAGTTTTAAGCGACAAGAAAAAATTAAATCCTATCAGTAAAGCAACTCTGGTACCCGATCTGGATAAAGACGGCTCTATTGCCGATATCGCCAAGGTGGGGCAGGAAGTGATTGTACAGGTAGCTAAAGAACCTATTTCAACAAAAGGACCCCGGCTGACTTCAGAAATATCTTTTGCCGGCAGGTATCTGGTATTGATACCCTTTAATGATAAGGTTTCTGTTTCGCAAAAAATTAAATCAGGTGAAGAGCGCGCGCGCCTCAAACAATTGCTCCAGAGCATTAAGCCCAAGAATTTTGGGGTTATTGTACGCACGGTAGCCGAGGGTAAACGTGTTGCAGAACTTGACTCCGAGCTTAAAATCTTACTAAGACACTGGGAAGAAAGCATACTCAAAGTTCAGAAAGCAACGAAGTTTCCAACTTTAATATACGAGGAAACCAGTCGTGCTGTAGCTATGCTTCGCGACCTTTTTAATCCGTCTTTCGAAAATATTTATGTGAATGATGAAACTGTATACCATGAAATTAAGGATTATGTTTCGCTTATTGCACCCGAAAGAATTGAGATAGTAAAACATTATAAAGGCGCTCTTCCTGTTTTTGACAATTTCGGTATTACAAAACAAATCAAGTCGTCCTTTGGTAAAACCATATCATACAAGAGTGGTGCTTACCTGATTATTGAGCATACTGAGGCGCTTCACGTGGTAGACGTGAACAGCGGTAACCGCACCAAAAATGCCAACGGGCAGGAAGCCAACGCACTGGAAGTAAATTTGGGAGCTGCAGATGAACTGGCTCGCCAATTACGTTTACGTGATATGGGTGGTATAATTGTGATCGACTTTATTGATATGAATACTGCCGAAAACCGTCAGAAAGTATATGAACGGATGACAGCCAATATGCAAAAAGACCGAGCCCGACATAATATCCTGCCCCTTAGCAAATTCGGACTGATGCAAATTACCCGTCAGAGGGTTCGCCCGGCCATGGATGTAACAACTTCCGAAACCTGTCCTACCTGCTTCGGTAAAGGTAAAATCCAGTCGTCCATTCTTTTCACCGATACTTTAGAGAATAAAATTGATTATCTGGTAAATAAATTGAAAATAGCGAAATTCTCGTTACACATTCATCCGTATGTTGCCGCCTATATCAATCAGGGAATCGTTTCCTTGAAATGGAAGTGGCGAATGATGTACGGATTTGGTATTAAAATCATCCCCGACCAAAGCATGGCACTTCTTCAATATGTGTTCAAGGGTGAACACGATGAGGAGATTGACATGAAAGAGGAACATGAGATTAAATAAAA